>DYBS01000060.1:8006-10893 GCA_019418525.1 Clostridiales bacterium | reverse complement strand
ACGATCTGGGAGACGATGACGCGCTCGGCGCCGTTGATGACGAAGGTGCCGGCCTGAGTCATGATGGGGAAATCTCCCATGAAGATCTCCTGCTCCTTCATCTCCTCGGTCTCTTTGTTGCGCAGGCGCACCCGGACCTTGATGGGAGCGGCATACGTGGCGTCCCGGGCCTTGCACTCCTCCACGTTATACTTGGGCGGCTCGTCCATGGAGTAATCAATAAAGGAGAGCTCCAGATTGCCGGCATAGTCGGTGATGCAGGAGACATCCTTGAACACCTCGCGCAGTCCCTTGTCCAGGAACCACTGATAGGAGTGCTTCTGCACCTCCAGCAGGTTGGGCATCTCCAGGATCTCCTGGTGGCGGGCGAAACTCTTTCGGGGCGTCCTGCCGTAGTAGACGTCTTTGATCCTGTCTGTGACCATTCGAATGACCATTCCTTTCCCTTAGCGTCTTGGCCGCGGCGGCGGCTCTGTCCTGGCGGTCCTGTCTGGAGATTCCCTCCAAACTTTTCGGTCGTCCGCCCTCCTCACGGGCGGAAATTCATCCGTTCCGGGGGCTTTTCTCCCCCTCTTTCCTCATATGTCCCGGCATTTTGTCCAAACGGGCGGTGTTTCCCAGGCATCGATACGCCCGGATGCGTTTGTACTTTGTTTCCCGTTTCTCTTGCGGCTCAGGCCGGAAACTGGTATACTCTGAAGTACCGTGGGAGGGTGCTGGAATCGGATCCTTTGGCTATAAGAGCATTTTATTGTACCATGCCCTTCCCGGTCCGTCAAGCCCTTTTCCCCTGGTCCGGAATGATTTCCGGGCTTTTTTTGTATGCTGAGGAGGTTGCCGCCTATGTCCCCTTCCCCTACCGCGCCCAAACCGGCCGCCCTGGTCTGTGCCGCCGGCGGCGGGGCTCTCTTGCTCCTGACCGTTCTCTGGAGCGGCAAGTGGACTCAGGGTACGCCACAGGCCCGGCTGGCCGCGGGCCTCTTCCTGCTGGCGCTGGCCCTGCTGGCGGTGCTGCTGCTGGCCCGGGCGGGCCTGGAGAAAAACAGTCTGCTTCTGGCCCTTCTCCCTGTCGGTGTTGCCTTCTTCGTCCGCGCGGCGTGTATGGACTATGTGTCCTACGACTACCGGGACTTCCTCTCCCAGTGGGCCGCCTTCTTCCGGGATAACGGGGGCTTCGCCGCCATCAAAGAGCCCATCGGGGACTACAATGTGCCCTACCTCTACTTCATGGCCGCCATCTCCTACCTCCCCATGCCGGACCTCTACGCCATCAAGCTCTTCTCCATCCTCTTTGACGTGGTGCTGGCTTGGGGCGGAATGCGCTTGGCACGGGTGCTGGCTCCAGAGCGCCCCGCAGCGGGGTACGCCGCTTTCCTCGCGCTGCTTCTCCTCCCTACCGTGGTACTCAACGGCTCCTACTGGGGCCAGTGCGACAGCCTGTATGGAGCCCTGGTGCTCCACGCCCTGGCCTGCGTGCTGGACCGGAAGCCGGTCTGCTCGGTGGTGCTGCTGGCGGTGGCCTTCTCCTTTAAATTACAGACCATTTTCCTCATCCCCCTGTGGGGCGCCTTCTGGCTGTGCGGAAAGGTAAAATTCCGCCACTTGCTGGCCTTCCCCATCACCTACTTCCTCACCGCCCTCCCCGCCCTGCTGCTGGGCAAGCCTCTGGGGGACATTCTGGGGGTGTATGTGAAGCAGGCCGGTCAGTACGACCAGAAGTTGGTGTTCAACGCCCCCACCCTCTTCGCCCTCCTCCCCTCCACCGTGGAGCTGAGCGAGAGCGCCATGTCTGCCCTGGCCAAGCTGGGCATCGTGGCTGCCTTTGTGCTGTGTCTGATGATGCTGGGGCTGCTGCTGTGGCGGCGGGAGGACCTGACCGCCGACACCTGGATGGCCGCGGCGGCGGTGCTGGCGGTGGGCATCCCCTACCTGCTGCCCTATATGCACGAGCGGTATTTCTTCCTGGCCGATGTGGTCATCCTGGCCTGGGCCTGCGCCCGGCGGCGCTCTCTTCCTCTGGCCCTGCTGGTGCAGGTAGGGTCTCTGGCCTCCTACGCCGTGTACCTGCGCCTCAAGTACAACTTCATTCTCCGCGCCTTCGGGCAGTACTGGGTCATGGCCCTGGAATCTCTGGTGATGCTGGCCGCCCTGGTCGTGGCGCTCCACTTCTTCCTCCGGGCGCTGCAAACCGCTCAGGACGCATAAACGGGTGGGACCGATTCGGTCCCACCCGTTTTCTTACTCGTGTGTCTCCACCGTCACCAGACGGACCAGCACTTCCACCATCTTTTCCAGTGCAAAGACCGGGATGTACTCATGGACGCCGTGGAAATTGGCGCCGCCGGTGCAGAGGTTGGGGCAGGGCAGCCCCCGGAAGGACAGCCGGGCCCCGTCGGTGCCGCCCCGGATGGGGCTCTCCTCCGGCGTGATGCCGCAGGCCTCCATGGCGGCCCGGGCTTTCAGGATGAGGTACATGTGGGGCTCGATCTTCTCCCGCATGTTGGCGTACTGCTCGGTGATGGTCACCTCTACGGTACCCTCCCCCCACTGCTCGTTGAGCCGGGCGGCGATCATTCGGAGGGTCTCCTCCCGCTGCTCCAGCCCCTCCCGGGTGAAGTCCCGGAGGATGAAGTGGAGCTCCGCCGTGGTCTCATCTCCGGCGGCATAGCCCAGGTGGTAGAAGCCCTCATACCCCTCAGTGTGGGCGGGGGTCTCCTCCGGCGGGAGCTGCCCCACGAAGGAGTGGGCGATGAGGAGGGCGTTTTTCATCTTGTTCTTGGCCGAGCCCGGGTGGATGTTCACGCCGTGGACGGTGACCACGCCCTTGGAGGCGTTGAAGTTCTCATAGTTGAGCTCGCCCAGCTCGCCGCCGTCCACGGTGTAGGCC
>DYBS01000060.1:3554-7996 GCA_019418525.1 Clostridiales bacterium | reverse complement strand
GCCGTGGGGGATCTCCGGGTGGAGGGCCAGATACTCCACCGCCGAGACGATCTCGGCCACACCGGCCTTGTCGTCGGCCCCCAGCAGGGTCTTGCCGTCGGTGACGATCAGGTCCTTGCCCACATAGCGGGAGAGGCTCTCGAACTCCTTCGGGTCCAGCGACACCCCGCTCTCCGGGTCCAGCACGATGGGCTCCCCCTCATAGCGCACGATGCGGGGCTTCACGTTGGCCCCCGGCGCGCTGGGTGAGGTGTCCATGTGGGCGATGAGTCCCATGCAGGGCACTCCCTCACACCCCGGCGTGGCGGGCAGCCAGCCGTAGACATAGCCCTTCTCATCCATGTGGGCGTTTTGAAGCCCGATGGCGGTCAGCTCTTCCGCCAAGGCCGCGCCCAGCACCTTTTGCTTGGCGGTACTGGGGCTGGCGCCGGAATCCTCATCCGACTGGGTATCATAGGACACATAGTGCAAAAAACGTTCGGTGACCTGCACGAAAGATCGCTTCCTTTCAATAGCCCTTCCCACTTGACGGAAGGGCAGGTACGGGATAGACTGAAAAGGACAGACGGCGCAGTTTACGCACAGCCTTTTGGATATTGTACCACAGATGAGGTGATTTGACTATGGCAGACTTTCCGGCCTTCTCCTTCCCCTCCAGCGATGGCGTCCACACTGTCCAGGCCGCCCGGTGGCTCCCGGAAGGGCCCCCCCGGGGGGTGGTGCAGCTGGTCCACGGTATCTCGGAGCACATGGGGCGCTATGACGACTTCGCCCGCTTCCTCACCAGCCACGGCTTTGCCGTGTGCGGGCACGACCACCTGGGCCACGGCCGCACCGCCCGGGGCCCCGAGGAATACGGATTTTTGGGCGAGCGGGACGGCTGGGAGCACCTGGTGCAGGATGTACACGCCCTGCGCCTGAAAATGGGAGAAGTCTTTGCCGGTACCCCTTATTTCCTCCTGGGCCACTCCATGGGCTCCTTCGTGGCCCGCACCTACCTCATCCGCTGGCCGGGCACCCTAGACGGGTGCATCCTCTCGGGCACCGGCCAGGAGAAGGCACCCCTCGTCGCCTTCGGCAAAGCCATCTCCTCCCTGATGTGCGCCCTGCGGGGACCCAATTCCCGCAGCGCCCTGGTGACCTCCCTCTCCCTGGGGGCGTACAACCGGCAGTTCCGCCCCAACCGCACCCCCAACGACTGGATCAGCCGGGATGAGGCGGTGGTGGACGCCTACAACGCCGACCCTCTGTGCCGCTTCGTGCCCACGGTGGGCATGTTCCGGGACATGATGGGGGGCCTTCAGTTCATCGGCAGCCCCGCCAACGTCAAACGCATGGACCCCAACACCCCCATTCTGTTCTTCTCCGGCGACCACGACCCGGTGGGGAGCAACGGCGCGGGCGTACAGCGGGTGGCCAGCCTCTTCCGGGACGCCGGGGTGAAGGACCTCACCCTTACCCTCTACCCCGACGGGCGGCACGAGATGCTCAATGAGCTCAACCGGGAGAAAGTCTACCAGGACGTGCTCGCCTGGCTGGAGGGCCATCTCCCCCGTTAAAAAAATGTTTGCGCAAATTTCGTATAAAACCAGGGACATGCGGCTATCCTAGTGCCAGAAACGGATTTTCCGAGGAGGTTTTTCGTATGTTTCTGGACAAAATCGCCCTGATCCTGGTCATTATCGGCGGTCTGAACTGGGGCAGCATCGGACTGTTCCGCTTCGACCTGGTGGCTTTTCTGTTCGGCGGGTCGGACAGTCTCATCAGCCGTATCGTCTATATCCTGGTGGGCCTGGGCGCGCTGTGGTGCATCTCCCTGCTCTTCCGGGACACCCGCTCCGACAGCCATACCTGATCCTCTCCGGCGGGCCGCAGCTGCGGCCCGCCGGATCTGTTTTTCCTCTTGACAACTCCCTTTTGGGGGAGTTATACTTGGCTTACCAAGACACCCCACCCCCGGGGGGTGTCTAGTACCGAAAGGAGGTCTGCCCCATGATGGCCGACCATCAGAAAATCCTGCGCCTCTTGAAAACCGCCCGCGGCCAGCTGGACGGCATCATCAAAATGGTGGAGGAGGACCGCTACTGCATCGACATCTCCACCCAGGTCATGGCCACCGAGGCCATCCTGAAGCGGTGCAACCGGGAGATCCTGGCCGCCCACCTGAGGCACTGCGTCAAGAACGCCGTCACCGAGGAGGACCGCCAGCAGAAGATCGACGAGCTGGTGGACACCCTGGGGCGCCTGCTGAAGTGAGTCCGGAAAGGTCGTGAACTCCCCTTGAAACAGAAATACAATGTGACCGGCATGACCTGTACCGCCTGCTCCGCCCACGTGGAGAAGGCGGTGGGCCAGGTGAACGGGGTCCGCTCGGTGAACGTGAACCTGATGGCCAATTCCATGCTGGTGGACTATGACGAGAGTGCGGTTTCCCCCTCCGCCATCGTGCAGGCGGTGGAGGACGCAGGCTACGGTGCCGCCCCGGCGGGCGGGACAGCCGTCAAGGCCGCCCAGACCAAGGGCCCGGACCCGCTGGCAGAAGAGCTGAAGCACATGAAATTCCGCCTCATCGTCTCCTTTTGCTTCCTCATCCCCCTCTTCTACTTATCCATGGGCCACATGATGGGCTGGCCCCTCCCCGGCATCTTTCACGGCACCGGGAACGCCATGGTCTACGCCCTCACTCAGCTACTGCTGGTGCTGCCCATCCTGTATGTGAACGACAAATACTACAAGGTAGGCTTCAAGACCCTCTGGAAGCGGGCTCCCAATATGGACTCCCTCATCGCCCTGGGCTCCACCGCCGCGGTGGTGTACGGGCTGGTGGCCCTCTACCAGATCGGCTGGGGCCTGGGCCACGGGGACACCGCCCGGGTGGAGAAGTGGTCCATGGACCTCTATCTGGAGTCGGCGGGCATGATCCTTACCCTCATCACCCTGGGCAAGTTCCTCGAGACCCGGTCCCGGGGCAAGACCGGCGAGGCCATCGCCCGGCTGATGGACCTGGCCCCCAAGACCGCCACCGTCCTGCGGGACGGCACCGAAGTGGAGGTGCCGGTGGAAGAAGTCGTGGTGGGCGACCGGGTGGTGGTGAAGCCCGGCGGGCGCATCCCGGTGGACGGCGTCGTGGTGGAGGGCTGGTCCTCGGTGGACGAGAGCGCCCTCACCGGCGAGTCCATCCCGGTGGAGAAGGCCCCCGGGTCCAAAGTGGCCGCCGCCTCCATCAACCAGTCCGGCTCCTTCACCTTTGAGGCCACCCGGGTGGGCGAGGACACCACCCTGGCCCAGATGATTCGCCTGGTGGAGGAGGCCTCGGCCTCCAAGGCCCCCATCGCCAAGCTGGCCGACAAGGTGGCCGGGGTGTTCGTGCCGGTGGTCATCACCATCGCCGTGGTGACCGCCCTTGTCTGGCTGGTCGTCACCGGCGGCGACATCACCCGGGCCCTCACTGCAGGCGTGGCCGTGCTGGTCATCTCCTGCCCCTGCGCCCTGGGTCTGGCCACCCCCGTGGCCATCATGGTGGGCACCGGCAAGGGCGCGGAAAACGGCATCCTCATCAAATCCGCCGAGGCCCTGGAGACCCTCCACACCATCGACACGGTGGTGCTGGACAAGACCGGCACCCTCACCGAAGGAAAGCCCGTGGTCACCGATCTTCTCCCCCTGGGAGGCACCGGCGCGGAGGAGCTCCTCTGTATCGCCGCCTCCCTGGAGCAGCCCTCGGAGCACCCCCTCTCTTCCGCCATCGTGACTGCCGCCCAGGAGCGGAACATCCCCCTGGCTCCGGTGGAACACTTCACCGCCCTTCACGGCAAGGGCGTCAAGGGGACCATCCAGGGCGGGCAGTTCCTGGCGGGCAACGCCGCCCTTCTCCGGGAGGAAGGTATCGACCTGAGCGCCGCCCAGACCCGGGCGGAACAGCTGGCCGCCCAGGGCAAGACCCCTCTGTACTTCGCCCAAGACGGGAAGCTGCTGGGGCTCATTGCGGTGGCCGACCAGCCCAAGCCCACCAGTGCCGCCGCCGTGGCCGCCTTCCGCTCGCTCGGTATCCGGGTGGTCATGCTCACCGGCGACAACGCCCGCACCGCTCAGGCGGTGGGCTCCGCCCTGGGGGTGGATGAGATCGTCTCGGAGGTGCTGCCCCAGGACAAGGAGCGGCAGGTGGCCGCCCTTCAGGCCCAGGGCCGAAAGGTGGCCATGGTGGGCGACGGCATCAACGACGCCCCCGCCCTGGCCCGGGCTGACGTGGGGCTGGCCATCGGGGCGGGCACCGACGTGGCCATCGAGTCGGCCGACATCGTGCTGATGAAGAGCGACCTGATGGACGCGGTGAAAGCGGTGCAGCTCTCCAAGGCGGTCATCCGCAACATCAAGGAGAACCTGTTCTGGGCCTTCTTCTACAACGTCATCGGCATCCCCCTGGCCGCGGGCGTGTGGTATCC
>DYBS01000060.1:3109-3544 GCA_019418525.1 Clostridiales bacterium | reverse complement strand
CCCCTGCTCCACGTGATGCTCAACCCCATGTTCGCCGCCGCCGCCATGAGCATGAGCTCGGTGTGCGTGGTGACCAACGCCCTGCGCCTGCGGTTCTTCCGCCCCAAGCTCCCAGAAGTCCCGGAGGAAACTGTGACCCCCGTGCTGACCCAACATCAAACCGAACAAGGAGTGTGTCAAACCATGACCAAGAAACTCATCATCGAGGGCATGATGTGCTCTCACTGCACCGGACGGGTGGAGAAGGCCCTCTCCGCCCTGGAGGGCGTCTCCGCCGTGGAGATGAGCCTGGAGGGCAAGTCCGCCACGATTACCCTCTCCGCCGACGTGTCCAACGACGTACTCACCAAGGCCGTCACCGACGCGGGCTACGAGGTAACCTCCATCCAGTAAGCCGCAGAGAACCCCGCCTCCCGGATTTTTCCCGGGGGGCGG
>DYBS01000060.1:0-3099 GCA_019418525.1 Clostridiales bacterium | reverse complement strand
GCTTTTTTTGTCTATTTTGAACCTTGCCACCTGCCGCCCAAGTGCTAAAATGAAAGGCTGAATCTGTGAAGGAGGCCCAGCCCATGCAATCCCAAGCTGCCCAATCCCCCCTCTTCTCCCGACAGGCCCTGGTGCGTCTGATCATTCCCCTGGTCATCGAGCAGTTCCTCCTGATGACCGTTGGCATGGCCGACACCGTCATGGTCACAAGCACCGGCCAGGCCGCCGTGTCCGGCGTGTCCCTGGTGGACAACATCAACCTGCTGCTCATCCAGATCTTCGCCGCCCTGTCCACCGGCGGCGCAGTGGTGGTCTCGCAGTACCTGGGCCGCGAAAAGCTGGAAGACGCCCGCACCGCCGCCGGCCGGTTCCTCTACACCATTACCGCCGTGTCCACCGCCCTGATGGTGCTGGCCCTGGTGTTCCGGCAGCACGTGCTGGCCCTCCTCTTCGGCAACATCGAGCCCGACGTGATGGACAGCGCCCTGCAATACTTCCTGGCCACTGCCCTGGCCTACCCCTTCATGGCCATCTACAACGCCGGCGCCGCCCTCTTCCGGTCCATGGGCAACAGCCGCATCTCCATGCTCAACTCCCTGGTGGTGAACATCGTCAACATCACCGTCAACGCCATCCTCATCTACGGCTTTGATATGGGGGCTCTGGGCGCGGGCATCGGCACCCTGGTCTCCCGCATCACCGCCGCCGTCATCATCCTGGCCCTCCTCCGCCACCCCAACCTGCCGCTGTGCCTGGAGCACTTTTTCCCCATCCGCTTCCGGGGGGATATGGTCAAGCGCATTCTGTCCATCGGCATCCCCAACGGGCTGGAAAACGGCCTCTTCCAGGTGGGAAAGCTGGTGGTACTCAGCCTCATCACCAGCTTCGGCACCGATGCCGTGGCCGCCAACGCCATTGCCAACAGCGTGGCCGGTATCGTGAATGTGCCCGGCCAGGCCATTGGTCTGGCCATCATCACGGTGGTGGGCCAGTGTATGGGCGCCGGGGAGAGCGGCCAAGCCGTGCGCTACACTCGCAAGCTGGTGGCCACGGTATACCTGTCCATGGGTACCCTGAGTGTGCTGCTCTTCCTCACCGCCGGGCCTCTTTGCTCCATCTTCAACCTCTCCCCCGCCGCCGCAGACATGGCCGTGGAGGTGCTGCGCTGGTTCTGCGTGTTCGCCCTGGTGATCTGGCCCCTCTCCTTCACCCTGCCCAACACCCTGCGGGCCGCCGGAGACGCTGTGTTCACCATGGGGGTGTCCATGGCCTCCATGTTCCTCTGCCGCATCGCCGCCAGTTACCTGCTGGCCAGCTCCTGGGGCTTCGGCCTGGGCCTGCTGGGAGTGTGGCTGGCCATGTTCCTCGACTGGATCGTTCGGGCTATCTTTTTCATCATCCGCTTTTTCCGGGGCAAGTGGAAAACCTTGCAGGTTATTTGAAACTCCACATACGCAGCGAGCGGCGCACCTTTCGGTGCGCCGCTCGTGTTCGTTATACCACGATCTCTACCCGGCTGCCGCCGGTCTTGTCCTTGGTGACCACGATCTGCTTGTCGATCTTCTCCTTGAGCTCCGCCACGTGGGAGATGATGCCCACCAGGCGCTTGCCCTCGGTGAGGCCGGTGAGGGCCCGAATGGCCTGCTGGAGGGACTCCTCGTCCAGGGAGCCGAAGCCCTCGTCCACGAACATGGTGTCCAGCCGGATGCCGCTGGCGGAGGACTGGATCTCGTCGGACAGGCCCAGGGCCAGGGACAGCGCCGCCTGGAAGGACTCGCCGCCGGAGAGGGACTTTACGCTCCGCTCCGAGCCGTTGTAGTGGTCGATGACGTCCAGCTCCAGGCCGCTCTTGCTGCGGTTGTTCTCCGCCTCGGTCCGGCGGCGCAGGTCGTACTGCCCGCCGGACATGACCATCAGGCGGCTGTTGGCCCGCTGGATGATGGAGTCGAAGCGAGTCATCTGCACATAGGTCTCCAGGTCCACCTTCTCCTTGCCGGTGAGGTTGCCGTTGACCGTGTTGGACAGGGTTCGCACCCAGGTGTACTGCTCCTCCAGCCGGGCCAAATCTGCCGCCCGGGCCTGGATGTTCTTCAAAGCGGTCTGGTTCGTGGTGAGGCGGGTGTGGAGGTTCCGCCGCTCCCCCTCCGCCCGGGTCCGCTGAGCGGTGAGCTCCGCGCTCCTGGCCCGCTCGGCCTCCACGTCGGTGGTCTCCCCGTCCTTCAGGAGATTGGAGAGCTGGGCAATGGCGGCGTCCAGCTCGGCCAGGGCGGTGTTCTCCCGGTTGAGGGCCTCCTGGGCGGCCTTTCGGGCCTGCTTGAGCCCCTCGGCCTCCTGCCGCAGGGCGTTCACCCGGCTCTCCGCCGTTGCGGCGTCGGGGTAGCGGAGGGAGGCCTTCAGCGCTGTGAGCTGCTCGGTGAGGGCCGTTTTCCGGCTCTCCGCTCCGGCCAGGTCGGCCTGGGCCTTGGAGATGGCGTTCTCCAGGTCCCGGAGCTCCCCCTCTCTCTGGGGGATGAGAGTCTCCAGCTCCCCTTTCCGCCGGAGCTGCTTCTGGATGTCCTCTAGCTGCGCGGCCAGGGCATCCAGCTGCGCTTCGACCTGGGCGCGCTGGTCCGCCAGGGCCTTGGGGGCCTCCGCCAGCGCCACGCCGGGCAGCTGCTCGCCTAGCTCCTGCACCAGCTTGCCCTCCAGCTGTTCCTTCTGGCCCTTTAGCGTGCTGTGGTCCACCTGGGCCTGCTGGAGCTGCTGGTCCAGAGTCTCCTGCCGGTCCTTTGCCGCTTTCAGCGCCTGCTCCTGGGCGGCGATATGCTCCCCCAGGGCCTGCCGGGCCATCAGCTTGGCCTCCAGGGCCTTGGCCTCCTGGCGAAGCTGGGCCATGGCCTGCTCGTTCTCCCGCTGACAGGCGGCGATCTGGGTAGGGGCCTCGTCCATGGAGGGCGCCTCCACATAGTCCTTCATCCCGTCCAGCAGCTTCTTCTCCCGCTCCTCCAGGGCGGTCTTGCAGCTCCCGGCCTTCAAGCTGGCCTGATTGGCCTTGGCCCGGGCGGCGTCCACTGCCTCCTTGGATTGCTGGAGCTGGGCCTCGGTGGGGGCGTTCTGGGA
>DYBS01000006.1:6468-33949 GCA_019418525.1 Clostridiales bacterium | reverse complement strand
GGCCAAGGAAGAGGCCCCCAAGGCGGTGCCCGCCGGGGACAAGGTGGTCGTCTCCCCCCTCCAGGGCAAGACCGTGCCCCTGAGCGAGGTCAACGACGCCGTGTTTTCCCAGAAGGTGCTGGGGGACGGTGTGGCCGTCCAGCCCACCGAGGGCAAGGTGTGCGCCCCGGTGGACGGCGTGATCTCCTCCCTCTTTGACACCTGCCACGCCGTGGGCCTGGAGAGCGACGACGGCCTGGAGCTCCTCATCCATGTGGGTATCGACACCGTGAATCTCCAGGGCCGCCACTTCAAAGCCCACGCCAAGACCGGCGACCGGGTGAAGAAGGGCGATGTGCTCATCACCTTCGACCTGGAGGCCATCAAAAACGAGGGATACGACACCATCACCCCCGTGCTGGTGTCCAACAGCGACGACTTCTCCGCTGTGGAGGCCGTCACCGGCCGGGACGTGAAGCCCGGCGACCCCATCCTCACCGTCCGCTGATGCAAAGGAGATACTTATGATCTACGAAAAACTCCTGGATTTCCCCAAAGATTTCCTGTGGGGCGCCTCCACCTCCGCTTATCAGGTGGAGGGAGCCTGGGATGAGGACGGCAAGAGCCCGTCCATCATCGACATGTACGAGCACCCCAAGGAGTATGCCGATTTCAAGGTGGCCAGTGACCACTACCACCGCTATGAGGAGGACATTGCCCTCTTTGCCCAGATGGGCCTGAAGGCCTACCGCTTCTCCATCGCCTGGACCCGCATCCTGCCCCAGGGCACCGGCGCGGTGAACCGAGCCGGGGTGGAGCACTACCGGAACGTGATCCGCGCCTGCCGCAAGCACGGCATCGAGCCGGTGGTGACCATGTACCACTTCGACCTGCCCTGGTGCCTGGAGGAGAAGGGCGGCTGGAACAACCGCGCCACCATCGACGCCTTTGTGGAGTACTGCGCCGTCCTCTTCCGGGAGTACGGCGACGAGGTGACCTACTGGCTCACCATCAACGAGCAGAACACCATGATCCTCCACCCCGGCGCCATCGGCCTGCCCAAGGGGGGCAAGCTCCCCAGCCGGAAGGAGCTCTATCAGCAGAACCACCACATGATGCTGGCCCAGGCCCGTGCCATGAAGCTCTGCCATCAGATGTGCCCCAGGGGCAAGATCGGCCCTGCCCTCAACCTGACCGCCATGTACCCCGCCACCTGCGCCCCCGCCGACGCCATCGCCGCCCACAACTGGGAGGTGCTGCGCTGCTGGAACTTCGCCGATGTGCCGGTGTACGGCTGGTACCACCCCCTGGGCTGGCGCTACCTGGAGGACCGGGGCATCGCCCCCGAGGTGCTGGAGGGGGACCGGGAGACCCTGGCCGGCGCCAACCCCGACTTCCTGGCTATGAACTACTACTCCACCGCCACCATCGCCGCCAGCCGAGGGGACGCCTCCGACGTGGCCCCCCGGGCGGGGGATCAGCAGATCATGCTGGGCGAGCAGGGCGTGTACCGCCCCGCCGAAAACCCCTATGTGGGCAAGACCAAGTACGGCTGGGTGGTGGACCCGGTGGGCTTCCGCTCCACCCTGCGCCGGGCCTATGAGCGCTACCGCCTGCCCATCCTCATTACCGAGAACGGCATCGGCGCCCCCGACACCCTGGAGGCCGACGGCACCATCCATGACCAGTACCGCATCGACTTCCTGCGGGACCACCTGGCCCAGATCCGTCTGGCCATCACCGACGGCGTGGAGATGCTGGGCTATTGCCCCTGGGCCGCTCTGGACGTGGTGAGCACCCACCAGGGATACGCCAAGCGCTACGGCTTCATCTACGTGGACCGGGACGAGTTCGGCCTGAAGGAGCTGCGCCGCATCCCGAAAGACAGCTTCTACTGGTATCAGAAAGTCATTGCACAGCAGGGTAAAAACCTGTAAAATAGAGAAAATTAATTCGGCCCGGCGGGGAGGTTTCCCAGCCGGGCCGAAGGACAGAGGGATGGAAGAGGCGGCATGATCGTACGGAAGATACTCAACAACAATCTGATCCTGGCCACCGGGGCGGACGGCAGTGAGCAGATCGTCATGGGCCGGGGGCTGCGCTTTCTCAACCAGGTGGGGGAAAAGCTGCACAGTGAGAACATCCAGAAGGTCTATGTCCTCCGGGACCGGCGGGCGGCCCAGCACTACATGGAGCTGGTCTCCCGGGTGCCCCGGCCCTGGGCCGAGGCGGTACAGCAGGCCATCCAGGACGTGCAGGAGCAGCTGCCCAAGGAGCTGAGCAACCAGATCTTCGTCACCCTCTTCGACCATCTGGTCTACGCCCTGGAGCGGAGCCAGAAGGGCATCGTGCTGCAAAACCGGCTGCTGTGGGAAGTGAAGCAGTTCTATCCCCGGGAGTACGCCCTGGGGCTCCAGATGACCCGAGCCCTCAACGAGGCCCTGCCGGTGCAGCTCCCCGAGGAGGAGGCGGGCAACATCGCCTTCCACCTGGTGAACGCCCAGACCGAGAGTCCCGACCTGGAGCGGACCACCACGGTGATGCGGATGCTCAAGGACATCTTTGGCATCACCCAGATGTCCCTGGGCCGGAAGATTGACGAAACTTCCATCCACTATACCCGTTTTGTCACTCATTTGCAATTTTTCCTGGAGCGGGTGCTGGACCACAAGATGCTCGCCACCACCGACCTGGACGTGTTCGAGACGGTGGCCCAGCAGCACCCGGAGGCCCTCACCTGCGCCCAGCGCATCCAGGACTATATCAAAAAGAACCTGGGGACCGACATCCCCCGGGAAGAGCTGATGTACCTCACCATCCACATCGTGCGCATCAGCCGGTAAAAGAAACGCCCCGGCGCGGTTTTCCGCGCCGGGGCGTTTTGAATATGTAGGGGATTACTGGGCATTCTCCACGGCGCTGTCGATGGTGCGCTCGCCAGCGGCCTTGACGTGCTTGCCCACCTCGGCCTGGTTCTTGGGACTGCGGACCACAATGCCCGCGCCCTGGACGCAGCCGCCCTCACAGGCCATGCCCTCGATGAAGTTCACGTCGCCGATGCCCCGCTCCATCTTCATCAGCGCGGCCTTACAGGCGTCGATGCCGCTGCAGGCGGTGCAGTTGAGCTGGAACTGATCGGCGGTGACACCCTTCCCCTTCAGAGCCTCGGCCACGGCGGCGGCCACACCGCCGCTGGCGGCAAAGGCCCGGCCGTAACCGCTGGCCTCGTCCAGGGTGTCCTCCTCCAACTGGGTGATGTCGATGCCCTTGGACTCCAGCAGGGGGAACATCTCCTCAAAGGTGAGAACGCAGTCGATGGCGCCCATGGTCTTGCCCAGCTGGAACTCCTTCTTCTTGGCCACGCAGGGGCCAATAAAGACCACCTTGGCCTTGGGGTCCTGGGACTTGATGTGCTTGCCAATCATCACCATGGGAGAGGGGGTGCTGGACACCCGCTCGGCCAGGGCGGGGAAATTCTTTTCCACATAGTCCACGAAGGCGGGACAGCAGGAGGAGGTGAGCACCTTCTTCTCCAGAAGCTCCCCGGCCTCATGGGCGGCGGTCATATCGGCGCCAAGGGCCACCTCGCGCACCGCGCAGAAGCCAACTTTCTTCAGGCCCGTCACCAGCTGGCCCAGGGTGGCAGGGGCGATCTGGCCCATAATGGAGGGGGCGATGACGGCGTACACATGGTAGCCCCACTTGGCCGAGCCACGGAGCATCTCCACCGCGTCCACAATGTAGGATTTGTCCATGATAGCGCCAAAGGGGCACTGGTACACGCAGGCGCCGCAGGAGATGCACTTGCCATAGTCCACCATGGCCTTCCGGTCCTCGCCCATGGAGATGGCGCCCACCTTGCAGGCCCGCTCACAGGGGCGCAGGTTCTTGATGATGGCGCCGTAGGGGCAGGCGTTGAGGCATTTGCCGCACAGGATGCACTTGGAGTGGTCGATCTCCGCCTTGTGGTTGATGATAGAGATGGCGTCCTTGGGGCAGCTGTGGACGCAGCGGGTGGCAATACAGCCGCGGCAGGCGGGGCCCACCGACATCTGGGTCACGGGGCACTCGTCACAGGCCACGTTCATGACCTCCACCATGGCCGGATTGGTGTGGTCGCCCCCCAGGGCCATCTTGACCCGGCTGGACACCACGGCCCGCTCCTTATAAATACAGCAGCGCATCTTGGCTTCGGGGCCGGGAATGATCTTTTCGGGGATATCCAGGATCCCGGTCTGGAGCCGGTCCTCCCACGCCAGCGCGGCCACCTCCCGCAGCACGCTGTCCTTCAGCTCCTGTACGCTCGTCTCAAATACACGCATCCAGTTCGACCTCTTTTCTCCAAAGCATCGTTAATTTTTTAACAGAGACATTGTACCTCAGGAGCCGTCGGCCTGTCAATGCTAATGTGGCGAATAGAGCTTTTAATTGGATAGAAAACCGCGCGTTTTACAAAAGAATGGCAAGAATTATGCAAGATTTGTACTACAACGTTTAAACCGGAGCTTTCATTTGCGCAGCAGTACGTGGATGTAGTCCAGCTGTCGCTCGATGAGGACCTGGTTGTCCAGCTCGTTTCCCTGCTGGAGCTTCTGGTTGAGCAGCTCCTTGAAGCAGTAGAGGATGATCTCGTTGATGCGCTCCTGTTCTTCCGGAGAAAAGGAGGTCCCCTCCAGTACAGGGCGGAGCATTTTCCAGTTGCGCTCGCTGAGGGAGCCGCAGTGGAGCATCTCCAGTACGCTCTCGTCCAGGTCTCCCTGCTCGTCAGGGAATACCTTATAGTAATCGGAGATGATTTCCCCCAGTTCGCTGCTGTACTTGCCATAGAAGAGATTATAGTAGGCATGGGGGTGGCGGAAGGCCGAGGCGCAGAAAAAGCGCCACATAAAGAGGAAACGCTGGAAATCATCCTGCTCATCAGAGAGGTAGCGGGAGAGGTTGCGGTTGTAGTCCTCAAAATACTTCATAGAGGCGTAGACGGTCAGATGATCCAGGTCCTTGAAGTAATTATAGAGGGTGGCGCTGTTGTATCCGGCCTTGTGGGCCACCCGGCGTAGGGTCAGGGCGTCCATGCCTTCGCTCTGCATAATTTCGCTGGCGGCGTTGATAAAACAGGCCAAAATCTGATTGCGCTGGTCGGGGCGATAGGGGGGTCTTGCCATGCCGGTTCCTCCTTTGATATCCACATCCTGCGGACAGAATTGCGTCTAAAAAGGTATGGTCAATGTGTACAAAAAATAAACTCAAGAGTCTATATAAGTACCATGAACGAATTTTCACACCTATTATAACTGGTAATTCAAAGATAATCAAGATGATTATTCATTATATTTTTTAATAACCGCGATTTATGGGGGGTTGGGGGCGCTCAGGCTCAAAAATTCCTCTTGACTTTCCCTTGAAAGCATTATAAAATCAGCATACAGAATAGATTGTTTCGATAAACCGTTTTTGAGAAGCGCCGCTTTTTTTGGGCAATTTATACAGAGCATTTTGACCGAGCGTCCTTCTCACAAGATACGGAAAACCCATAGCTCTCGTTTCCACAGAGATCAGTTTTCACACAGATCATTATAGGAGGCATTCGTATCATGGACAAGATTTATGACGTGATCGTTCTGGGCGCCGGTCCTGCCGGCCTGGCGGCCGGCCTGTACGCCGGGCGCAGCTGCCTGAGCACCCTGATCATCGAGAAGGGTAAGGACGGCGGTCAGATCGCGATCACCGACGAGATCGAGAACTACCCCGGCCAGATCGTGGAGGGCGAGAGCGGCCCCTCCCTCATCGCCCGCATGACCGAGCAGGCCAAGAAGTTCGGCGCTGAGCGCGCCACCGACACCATCACCAGCGTGGAGCTGCAGGGTGATGTGAAGGTGCTCAAGAGCGCCAAGAACGAGTACAAGGCCAAGGCTGTTATCATCGCCACCGGCGCGTTCCCCAAGCCCATCGGCTGTGAGAACGAGGCCAAGTTCATGGGCAAGGGTGTCTCCTTCTGTGCCACCTGCGACGCCAACTTCTTCGAGGACTTCGAGGTCTTCGTGGTGGGCGGCGGCGACTCCGCCGTGGAAGAGGCCATGTACCTGACCAAGTTTGCCCGCAAGGTCACCATTATCCATCGCCGCAACGAGCTGCGCGCTGCCAAGAGCATCCAGGAGAAGGCTTTCAAGAACCCGAAGCTCCACTTCATGTGGGATTCCGTGGTGCAGTCTCTGGACGGCGACGAGCTGCTGAGCAAGATGGTGGTGAAGAACGTCAAGACCGGCGAGCTGACCACCATCGAGGCCGATCCCGAGGACGGCCTGTTCGGCGTGTTCGGCTTCATCGGCTACAACCCCAGATCCGAGCTGTTCGAGGGCATGCTGGATATGGACCATGGCTACATCAAGACCGACGAGAACATGCACACCAACATCCCCGGTGTGTTCGCCGCCGGCGACATCCGCGTGAAGAGCCTGCGCCAGGTCGTCACCGCCGCCGCTGACGGCGCCATCGCCGCCATGCAGGCCGAGAAGTACATCAACGAGTAATCCGCACAGGCGGACCATAATAGGAAAAGGAGATTTTACCATGCTTGAACTGACGAAGGATACCTTTGAGGCTGAGGTTCTGAAGGCTGAGGGCAAGGTCCTGGTGGACTTTTACGGCGACGGCTGCGTGCCCTGCCAGGCTCTGATGCCCCACGTTCACGCTCTGGCCGATCAGTACGGCGACAAGATTAAGTTCTGCGCCCTGAACACCACCAAGGCTCGCCGCCTGGCCATCGCTCAGAAGGTCCTGGGCCTGCCCGTTATCGCCATCTACGAGAACGGCGTTCAGATCGCTTCCTGCGTGAAGGAAGAGGCTACTCCCGAGGCCGTCAAGGCCATGGTCGAGGCCAACATCTAATTACCCCGTTAGTACGAGCGGTTTCCGCTCTGCTATAAAATTTAAAAGGAAGGAGAGATTCACCATGGGAATGCTGGAAGGCAAGAAGGCTATTATCATTGGTGACCGCGACGGTATCCCCGGTCCTGCCATCGAAGAGTGTGTCAAGACCGCCGGTGCTGATGTCGTGTTCAGCTCCACTGAGTGCTTTGTGTGAACCAGCGCTGGTGCAATGGATCTGGAGAATCAGAAGCGGGTCAAGGACTTTGCTGAGGAGTTTGGTCCCGAGAATGTGATCGTCATTCTCGGTGCTTCCGAGGCGGAGGCCTCCGGTCTGGCGGCTGAGACCGTCACCGCAGGCGACCCCACTTTCGCCGGTCCGTTGACTGGAGTCTCGTTGGGACTCAAGGTTTATCACGTGTGCGAGCCCGAGATCAAGGACGAAGTTGATCCCGCCGTGTACGATGAGCAGGTCAGCATGATGGAAATGGTTCTGGACGTGGATAGCATCATCGAAGAGATGAAGTCCATCCGTGATCAGTACTGCAAGTACTAATTGCGACCAAACATAAAAGTGGTGGCTGGAACGCGGTGCGCTCTTGTCACCACTTTTGTGGACTTAAAGCAAATTATTTGACACATACACACTCCTTCCACCTTATGCTCGTGTACCGAACCACTTAATGGTATCTCGATATATTTATATGGAAAGGCGGTCATTCACATGAACAGTGTTGTCAAGGGAGCCGGTTATATCCTGGTTCACACCCCCGACATGGTCATCCACAACGGCACCACCCAGACCACCGAGCGCGTGGTCAACCCCGATAGCGAGTATCTCAAGGAGCTGCCCAACCATCTGCGCAGCTACGAGGACGTCCTGGCCTACTGGCCCAACCAGACCTACATCGGCAACTACACCCCTGCGCAGCTGGCTGAGCAGGGTTCTTCTTGGGTGGACATGAAGTGCCCCATCACCGACCGCCACGGCAAGTTCGGCGAGATCATGCCCCAGGAGGAGTTCCTGCTCCTGATGCAGATCTGCGACTGCTTTGACGTTGTGAAGCTGGAGTCCTCCTTCGTGGCCGAGCACAAGGCCGCGATCCTGGAGCACCCCCTCTTTGATGAGACCATGACCAGCCGCCTGAACGACGGCGTGGACGCCGCCGAGGTGGAGCACCTGGTCAACGAGGAGCACGCCGAGGGCCTGTATCATCACGACAAGCTGGTGGGCTGCGTCAAGCGCGCCCACGACATCGACGTGAACCTGTCTGCCCACGTCATGCACGAGAACCTGGTGTCCAAGGCCTCCAGCGTCCTGGCCCTGCTGCACGGCATCAAGAACGCCGGCATCAACAAGTCCGAGGTTGAGTACGTTATCGACTGCTGCGAGGAGGCCTGCGGCGACATGAACCAGCGCGGCGGCGGCAACTTCGCCAAGGCTGCTGCTGAGATCGCCGGTCTGGTCAACGCCACCGGTTCCGATACCCGCGGCTTCTGCGCCGGCCCTGCTCACGCCATCGTGGAGGCTGCCTCCCTGGTCAAGGCCGGCACCTACAAGACGGTTGCCGTGACCGCCGGCGGCTGCACCGCTAAGCTGGGCATGAACGGCAAGGACCATGTCAAGAAGGACCTGCCCATCCTGGAGGATCTGCTGGGCGGCTTCTGCGTGATCATCGGCCAGAACGACGGTGTGAACCCCGAGATCGACCTGTCTATCCTGGGCCGCCATGTGGTGGGCACCGGCTCCGCTCCCCAGGCTGTTATCGGCTCCCTGGTCGCTGATCCTCTGGCCCGCGCTGGTCTGAAGATCACCGATATCGATAAGTTCTCCCCCGAGATGCAGAACCCCGACATCACCAAGCCCGCCGGCGCCGGCGACGTGCCTCTGGCCAACTACAAGATGATCGCCGCCATGGCCGTCAAGAACGGCGAGCTGGATAAGAAGGAGATGCCCTCCTTCCTGACCAAGCACGGCCTGGTTGGCTGGGCTCCCACTCAGGGCCACATCCCCTCCGGCGTGCCCTTCATCGGCCCCGCCCGCGACGAGATGCTGGCCGGCGAGCTGAACACCGCCATGATCATCGGCAAGGGCTCCCTGTTCCTGGGCCGCATGACCAACCTCTTCGACGGCGTGTCCTTCGTGATGCGCAAGAACAGCGGCGAAGTGGACGAGGGCGGCGTGTCCACTGAGAAGGTCAAGAAGCTCATCGCCGAGTCCTTCCGTCAGTTCGCGGCCACTCTGGCTGAGGACGAGGAGTAAGGAGGGAGGACGCCATGGCTGACAAGACCAAAAAGCTGATTGCCGATACCTTCCTGGCCATTGCCGAGGGCCTGGAGACCGGCACCTTCGGCGCCAAGCCCAAGATCGCCGTCACCGCCATGGGCAGTGAGCACGGCGAAGAGACCGTGATGGAGGGCGCCGTCAAGGCCGCCCGCGCCGGCGCCGACGTGTACTTTATCGGCACCATCACTCACCCCGAAGTCACCACTGTGCCGGTGGCCGACGAGGACGAGGCCCACAAGAAGATGGAGGAGCTGCTGGAGACCGGCGCCGTGGACGGTGCTGTGACCATGCACTATCCGTTCCCCATCGGTGTTTCCACTGTGGGCCGCTCCGTCACCCCTGGTAAGGGCCATGAGATGTTCATCGCCAACACCACCGGTACTTCTTCCACCGACCGGATCGAGGGCATGATCAAGAATGCCATCTATGGTATCATCGCCGCCAAGGCCTGCGGCGTGGCCAACCCCACCGTGGGTATCCTGAACGTGGACGGCGCCCGCCAGACCGAGGGCGCCCTGAAGACCCTGAAGGAGAACGGCTATCCCATCACCTTCGCTGAGTCCGCCCGTGCCGACGGCGGTTGCGTCATGCGCGGCAACGACGTGCTCATGGGCTCCGCCGACGTGATGGTCACCGACTCCCTCACCGGCAACATCCTGTCCAAGATGCTCTCCTCCGCTTGCACCGGCGGCAGCTACGAGGCTGTTGGCTACGGCTACGGCCCCGGCATCGGCAAGGGCTATGACCGCCTGGTCATGATCATCTCCCGCGCCTCCGGCGCTCCGGTCATCGCCGGCGCCATCAACTACGCGGCTCAGCTGGTCCGCGGCAAGGTCTTTGACGTGGCCGCCGCCGAGTTCGCCGCCGCCGAGCAGGCCGGCCTGGACAAGCTCCTGGCTGAGCGCAAGGCCGCTGCCAACAAGTCCGCCGCTCCCGCTGAGGACGTGGTGGCTCCTCCCGCCGAGGTCGTCACCGCTCAGATCCCCGGCATCGAGGTCATGGACCTGGAGGACGCCGTGAAGGCTCTGTGGAAAGAGAAGATCTACGCCGAGGACGGCATGGGCTGCACCGGCCCCATCGTGCGTGTGTCCGAGGCCAACAAGGACAAGGCGCTGGAGATCCTGAAGGCCGCCGGCTTCGTGTCCTAACCTGATACATTCCCCCGCGCCCCCTATCCGACCATACGGTGCGGCCCGCAGGCATTTGCCTGCGGGCCGCCTTTTTTTGCCCGTTTTACGGGAAAAATGCTGTGTAAAGGAGGGGTAAAACCTAAGCAAAGATTCAGGAAATTGCCTTGAACTGGCAAAAATCCAGTGCTATACTCGCTGTGCAGTTGCAAAAGACAGGCTGTAAACTTGAGAAAAGAAGGAAGTAATCTGGACATGAACATGAGCAAGAAAGTCCTGGCCGGCGTCCTGACCGGCTCTCTTCTGGTGGGGGCGGCCCCTCTGGCTCTGGCCTCTCCTTACAATGACTCCAGCGTTACCGGCGGCAGCGAGGCTTGGAACGCCTGGGTCGCCCAGTGGGACGCCACTGCCACCGATTACACCAAGGTCTCCCTCACCCCCGGCGCGGACGAGACTCAGCTGAACTTCGCCTGGTACAGCAAGGTGGAGGACGGCAAGGCGGCCACTCCTGTGGTCCACTTCGGTTCGGACAAGAACAACCTCCAGACCTTCACCGGCACGGCGGCCGCGGTGGACACCTCCCTCACCGACGGGGTGGCCTACCAGTACAACCACGTCACCGTCACCGGACTTCAGGCGAACAGCACCTATTACTATACCGTGGAGCGCAACGGTGTCCAGTCTGACGTGGTGACCTACCAGACCCACGACTTCTCCACTCTGAAGATCCTCTATGTGGGCGACCCCCAGGTGGGTGCCTCCAAGGGCCAGACCCAGAATGGTGAGGCGCTGACCGCCGACTCCGGCGCCGGCAACCTGGCCGCCCGCAACGACGGCTTCGCCTGGGACCGTACCCTGGACATCGCTACCGCCCAGAATCCCGACCTCAACTTCGTCATCTCCGCCGGCGACCAGGTCAACAAGACCGGCCAGGCCAAGGAGGAGGAGTACGCCAGCTATCTGAGCGCCAGCGCTCTGGCCAGCCTGCCCGTGGCCACCACCATTGGCAACCACGACTCCCTGAACCCCGATTACAGCTACCACTTCAATAACCCCAACGCCACCCAGAACGGCAAGACCCAGGCCGGCGGCGACTACTACTACTCCTACGGCGCGGGCCTGTTCATCGTCCTGAACACCAACAACTACAACGTGGCCGAGCATGAGAAAACCATCCAGGAGGCCATTGCCTCCGCCCCCGACGCCAAGTGGCGCATTGTCACCATCCACCAGGACATCTACGGCTCCGGTCTGGACCACTCCGACACCGACGGCATGATCCTGCGCACCCAGCTGACCCCCATCTTCGATGAGTACGACATCGACGTGGTGCTTCAGGGCCACGACCACACCTACAGCCGCACCAAGCTCCTCTACGGCGACGGTCAGACCCACGGCACCTACGAGTTCCGCCTGAACGACGAGGGCACCGACTACGACTGGGACAACGCCTACAACACCCAGACCGACGAGAAGATCCCCCTGTACCCTGAGGAGGGCGACACCACCGGCACCGCTGCCCATGACGCCTTCCAGGCCGACAACGGCTGCTACACCATCGAGAGCACCACGGGCAACACTGTCACCAACCCTAAGGGCATCCTCTATATGACCGCCAACTCGGCCTCCGGCTCCAAGTTCTATGAGCTCATCGCCACCCAGCAGGACTACGTGGCCGAGCGCAGCCAGAACTGGCTGCCCAGCTACTCGGTCATCTCCCTGAGCGAGGATTCCTTTAGCATCGACACCTACCAGATCACCGACGACGGCAAGACCGAGAAGATCGACAACACCTTCACCATCCGCAAGACGGATGACGGCGTGTCCGCCGCCACCGTCCAGGCCAACGGCCAGACCTACTACCGCCTGCGCGACGTGGCCGCTTCCCTCTCCGGCAGCGACAACCAGTTCGATGTGCAGTGGAACGGCGGCGTGGCCATCAGCACCGGTAAGGCCTACACTGGCTCCGTGCCCACCGGCACCCCCGCTTCCGGCACTTCCACCAGCCTGAACCTGACCGTGGACGGCAAGGCCGTCTCCACCACCGCCGTGCTGGCCCAGGGCAACTACTATGTGCCCGCCTCCTTCCTGGCCACCCTGGGCGTGAATCTGTAATCGATTATCCCTGATTTGTCAGCGGCCTCCGCGCCCGGCGCGCGGAGGCCGCTGTATGCGCTGTATGATGAAACGGAGTTTTTGCCATGAAACAGAGAACCTTTTCCCGCCTCTTCCTCCGCTGGGGAGTGCCGCTGGTGCTGCTGGCGGTCTTTCTGGCCTTTGTGGTGGCCCTCAACCGGGTGGACAAGGTGCCCCTGGTCTCCCGGGAGGGCCAGACCTTTGAGAAGGGTGTGGTCACCCAGATCTTACAGGACAACCTCATGCCCGACGGCAGCCGGGTGGGCGAGCAGAGAGTGCTGGTGCGCATGACCACCGGCGTCCGGGCTGGTCAGGAGCTGGAGACCACCAGTTCCTCCGGCTACCTCTTTGGCGCGGGCTGCACCGTGGGCATGAAGGTGGTGGTCCTCCAGAGCGTGGCGGGGGACTCCACCATCACCAGCGTGTACAGCCAGGACCGGGAGGGGGTCCTCTACCTCTTCGCCGCCCTCTATCTGGCGGTGCTGGTGCTGGTGGGCGGCAAGCAGGGGCTGAAAGGCGCTCTGGGCCTGGTCTTTACCTTCCTGTGCATCCTCTTCTTCTACCTGCCCCTGGTGTACCGGGGGTACTCCCCCTTCTGGGTGTCGGTGGGGCTGTGCGTGGTGACTACGGTGGTGACCATGTACCTCATCGGTGGGCCCACCCGCAAGACCCTGGTGGCCACCGGCGGCACCGTGGCCGGGGTGGTCATCGCGGGGATCGCGGCCACCTGCTTCAGCTGGGCCAGCGGGATCAGCGGCTGGAACGTGTCCGACATTGAGAGCCTGCTCACCCTCTGGAATGCCAGCGGCATCCAGGTGGGGGGCCTTCTGTTCTCCGGGCTCCTCATTTCCAGCCTGGGCGCGGTGATGGACGTGGCCATGTCCATCGGCAGCTCCATGGCGGAGTTGTATATGCAGAACCCCTCCCTCACCCGCCGGGAGCTCTTCAAAGCCGGGATGCACGTGGGGCGGGACATGATGGGTACCGACTCCAATACCCTTATCCTGGCCTTTGCAGGCGGCAGCGTGTCCATGCTGGTGCTGGACTACGCCTACGACCTGCCCTATCAGCAGATCATCAACTCCAACAACATCGGCATCGCGGTCATGCAGGGCCTCTCCGGCAGCTTCGGCATTGTCCTCAGTGTGCCGGTGACGGTCCTCCTGGCGGTGGCCCTCTACACCTGGAAGGCCCCCGGGAAGCACGTCCCGCCGGAACCGGTGGAGTAATGCAAAGGAGCGCCCCTTCCCAACCGGGAAGGGGCGCTTTTTTGCGTCGACAGGGGAAACTCGGACTCGGCTTGACGGTCCAAAGACAAAATGGTAAAATGCAGAAAAAATGGGATGTGATCGTATGGGCCGAAGGACGTGGACCGGAATCTTGGCGGCGCTGCTGCTCCTCACTGTGGGATGTGAGGTGGGCGGCACGCCGCTGGCCTATGGGGACGCCTTTTACAGCAGCCAGGGCAGCTATCAGACCGATTCCCTTCACTGTCCCAGCGGACAGGGCGACACCCTGGAGGTGCGCTTTCGAAACGACGCGGAACACGACTGCAAGGTGATCCTGTATCAGCAGGGCCTCTTCGGCACCCAGACGGAGCGGGACGCTATCACCGTGACGGCCGGTGAGGAGCGGGCCTTTTGCTATCGGGCGTCCGACGGCAAGACCTTTGTTATTCGAGTGAACAGCATCGACGGCGGCGAGGTGGAGGGCGGACTGTCCCTCAGCCAGAAGAATACATAAAGCAGCGCCCCTTCCCACTTGGGAAGGGGCGCTGTGTGCGCTTTGGATTAGACCTTCTGGGCCTTAATGAGGTTGGTGGTACCGCTCTGGCCGATAGGCACGCCGGCGGTGATGACCACGATGTCGCCCTGCTGGACCAGGCCCTCCTTGCGGGCCACGTCCACGGACATGGAGAACAGGCGGTCAGTGGAGTCCACAAAGCCGGACAGCAGGCTCTGAACACCCCAGCACAGGGCCAGCTTCCGACAGGTGCGGTCGTTCTGGCACACAGCCACAATGGGGCAGGCGGGGCGGTAGCTGGCCAGGATGCGGGCGGTGTAGCCGGACTGGGTGGGGGCGATGATGGCCCGGGCGCCCAGATCCATGGCGGTCAGGCAGCTGGAGTGAGTCATGGCGTCGGTGATGCAGTCCACGCGGGTGTTGATGGTGCGCTGAGAGAAGCGCTTCCAGTAGTTCACGGACTCCTCGGCGGCGGTGGCGATGTCCACCATGGCCTTCAGAGCCTCAACAGGGTACTTGCCGGAGGCAGTCTCACCAGAGAGCATGATGCAGGAGGTGCCGTCGAACACGGCGTTGGCCACGTCGGAGACCTCGGCACGGGTGGGACGGGGGTTGCGGATCATGGAGTCCAGCATCTGGGTGGCGGTGACCACGTGCTTACCCTTGTTGATGGCGGCCTTGATCATCTTCTTCTGGAGGATGGGCACCTCGTGGGCGGGGATCTCCACGCCCAGGTCACCGCGGGCCACCATGATGCCGTCGGCGGCGTCGATGATGGCGTCCAGGTTGTCCACGCCCTCGCGGTTCTCGATCTTGGCGATAATCTGGATGTCCTCGTCGCCGTACTCCTTCAGGCAGGCGCGGATGTCCTCCACGTCGCTGGCCTTCCGGATGAAGGAGGCGGCGATGAAGTCAAAGTCGTTGTCAACGGCAAACTTCAGGTCGGATTTGTCCTTCTCGGTGAGAGAGGGCAGCAGGATGGACACATCGGGGATGTTGATGGACTTGTTGTTGGACAGGGGACCGCCGTTCTCCACCTCGCAGCGGATGTTGCGGCCTTCGATCTCCATGACGCGCAGCTCGATCAGGCCGTCGTCCACCAGGATGCGGCAGCCGGGGGCCACCTCGTTGTGCAGGTTGGTGTAGGTCACGGAAACCTGCTCCTGATTGCCGGCCACATCCTCGGTGGTCAGAGTGAAGGTCTGGCCCTTCTCCAGGGTGATGGGGCCCTCGGCAAAGGAGCGGATGCGGATCTCAGGGCCCTTGGTGTCCAGAATGGTAGCCACGGAGGCACCCATCTGATCCCGGACGTTCTTCAGCATGGTCAGACGAGCCAGCTGCTCCTCATGGGTACCATGGGAAAAATTGAAGCGGGCGCCGTTCATACCGTTCTCGATGAGCTGACGGATCATGTTCTCGCTGTCAACGGCGGGGCCCAGCGTACAAATAATTTTCGTCTTTCTCACAGTCGTTTCCTCCCGAAACAGGAATTCCAGTTAATTACATTTACGAACCATTTTTATTATATAGCAAATCAAGGCCAGTGAAAACCGGCAAAACTAACAAGAAAATAGGTATAAAAGGGGTTGTCCCCCGAATTTGCGCCTAAAGTTCCGGCAAAATCACTATAAGGCCGCTATAATCCGAAACGGAACAGGTCCTGGGAATTCAAAGAGCTGACACAGTAGAGCACAACGACCAGGTCCGGGTCCAGTTCCGACAACGTCTCAGGCAGGTCGCCGGAGAAGTAGCGCAGGTCGATGGTGGTCAGCTCCGAGCAGGACAGGGCCAGGAAGGGCGTCAGGGCGCAGGAGAAGGACTCCCGCAGCAGGACCACCTTCTTCCCGTCGGGATTGAGGTGGTTGACGATGGTGGCCTGGGGGTAGTCGCCGCCGGCGTAGAGGGTGTAGGGGTTGCCGTTGAAGTAATCCTTCTCGGCCACTCGCTCCGGGAAGAGCAGGGACTCCTCAAAGGGGCCGGAGCGGTCGATGCCGTAGAAGGGACAGGTGTAGGTAAAGTTTGTCTCAAACTTCGGAATATATTCCGTGATATCGTCGGTGCCGGCGTAGAGGGTGCCCACCCGCTTGCCCTGGCTGCCCAGGAAGTAGTCCTCATAGACCACCTTGTCGTAGTTGGCCTCGTCGGTGTAGGTGGGGTCGGTGGAGATGCCGTAGTCCTCCTCCAGAATGGTGGTCAGATACTGCCAGGCGTAGAAGGCAGCCTCCGGCTTCCAGTGGTGGTCGGTGCGGAAGAACCAGGAGGCATAGTCCTTTGTCTCCTCAAAGAGGGGCCGCAGATCCACCGTGTCGGTGCCGTACTCCTCCAGGAGGGAGAGGAGTTGGTCGGCGTTCTCATTGTTGTAGTCGGTAAGGCCGGGGGGCAGCAGGTCGGCCCCCGCCTCCACCTTCTGGGGGGCGGCCACGTAGAGGAGAGGGATGTCCTCCCCGGCCAGATAATCCCGGAAGTCGTTGAGGGAGTCGGCCAGGCCGGTCATATCCACCGGCGCGGAGGTGAGATAGGAGAAATTCAGCGCTCCATCAGAGAGCCTCACCACCCGGGCGGACTGGTTCACGTCCTCCAGTACCCGGCGGCCGGTCAGGCGCTGGAAGCCGCCGTAGAGCTGGATGAAGCCGTGCTCCTGGTCCAGATCCTCATTGAGGGCGGTCTCAGCGCTCTCTACGAAGGTCAGGGCATAGGAGGGGTCCCGGCGGACCTTGCCCAGCTCCTTGCGCAGCTCGCTCTCCCCATTTAAGAACAGAAAGCCAATGTAGCATAGCCCTACGGCCAGCAGAGCCAAGAAGAGGACGGCGGTAACGGTCTCTTTGCGGTGTTTCATGGCGTCCTCCTTAGAAGTTGGAATAGATGAAGGGATTGTAAGTGCCCTTGACGATGAAGCTGGCGGACACGGCCAGCAGGGCCACCAGCAGCAGCGGGTAGACCACGTCCCGCACCAGGGCAGGCGCGCCGGTCCAGCTTGCGGTCTTGCGGCTGAGCCACGGGGCCACCGGCGCGGAGAAGAGGAGCGCCGCGGCCAGAATGGGCAGGTTGTCGGTGAGGAAGAGGGTGGCGTACCCGTCCCACCCGCCGCCCGAGGGGGTAAACATGGCGGTAAGGTAGGGGATGGCCACACTGAGGGATTCGGCCCGGAAGAGGACCCAGCCCAGATTTACCAGGAAGAAGGTGAAGAGCCACTTGAGTCCCTCCGGCCAGCCCCGGCCCAGACCGCAGAACTTCTCCAGGGCCTGGAGGACAAAGTAGTACAGGCCCCACAGGAGAAAGGTCCACGCCGCTCCGTGCCAGATGCCGGTGAGGAGCCACACCACGAAGAGGTTGCGGATGTGCTTCCAGCGCTTGTCCACCCGGCTGCCCCCCAGGGGAAAGTACACATAGTCCCGGAACCAGGTGGACAGGGAGATGTGCCACCGCCGCCAGAACTCGGTGACCGAGCGGGAGATGTAGGGGTAGTTGAAGTTTTCGAGGAAGTGGAAGCCGAACATACGGCCCATGCCGATGGCCATGTCCGAGTAGCCGGAGAAGTCGTAGTAGATTTGCAGGGTATAGCACAGCGCCCCCAGCCAGGCCATGCCGGTGGACAAAGAACCCGCCGGGCGGCCGTAGGCGAAGTCGGCTACCACCGCCAGCTGGTTGGCCAGGATCACCTTTTTCCCCATGCCCACCAGGAAGCGGCACACCCCGGAGGAGAAGTCGTTCCAGTTCTCCCGGCGGGTGTCGATCTCCTCGGCCACCGTCTCATACTTGACGATGGGGCCGGCGATGAGCTGGGGGAAGAAGGAGATGTACAGGCCCACCTTGAGTGGGTTGCGCTGGACGCTCCCCCGGCCCCGATTCACGTCCAGCACATAGCTCATGGCTTGGAAGGTGAAAAAGGAGATGCCCAGGGGCAGCTCGATCACCGGCACGGTGAGGGACAGGCCCAGCCGCCCCAGCTCGGTGAGGACGAAGGTCAGGTACTTAAAAATAAACATGAGCCCCAGGTTGCACACCACCGACAGCACGATGGGGGCGCGGGTGGAGCGGCCCCGCTCCTTGCAGGCGTACACCCACAGGCCGAAGCCGTAGTTGGCCAGAATGGAGGCCATCATCACCAGCACGAACCAGGGCTCTCCCCAGGCGTAGAAAAAGAGGGAGCCCACCAGCAGCAACAGGTTCTGCACCGGGCGGCTCCACCGGCCGAAGAGGCGGCAGGGGCCGTAGTACCCCAGCAGCATCAGCGGCAGGAAGAGAAAGAGGAAGATGGAACTGGAAAACAGCACGTTAAAACTCCTTTACTGGTTCATCAGGTAATGAACCGCCCCACCAAGGGGATTTTCGATAGGGGCCAGGCCACCAGCGCCGCACACAGGAACACCCCCAGCGTGAGCAGCGGCACCGACAGCACCGGGAAAAAGGAGAGGGTGGACACGCCGAAATGGCGCAGCAGCATGAGGAAGAGGTCATGGCACAGATAGATACCAAAGGTGATGGAGGAGAGGGCGGAGATCCAGCCCCCGGACTCGCTGCGCAGAGGGAGACGGCGGAAGAGAAGAAACACTGCCGCGGACATGAGAGCGATGTTAGGGGAGTTGTAGTTGTAGAAGGTGAAGCGGGCACCCTGTATCTGGGAGAGCCAGGCAGTGCCCCACACCGTCCACACCGCCCCCGCCGCGCCCAGGATGTAAATGATAAGTTCCACCACCGGGGAGAGCACGCAGGTCTTGAGGCAGTAGCCCAGCACATAATAGGAGGCGTAGCTCAGGACGATGCGGATGTCCAGCTGGGAGATCCAGGAGGACACCGTCTGACTGGGCCGCAGGGCCAGCACCGTGGGCAGCACCATGGCAAAGACGAAGGCCAGGAAAAAGTACCAGTTCAGTTCCTTCTGAGTGGCCCCCCGGACGAAGGCCCGCAGAATGGGCGTGACCAGGTACAGGCCGATCATCATGGGGAGAAACCACAGGTGGTAGTGGAGATTACCCCATACCAGGGCTTTCAGACCATCGATCAGGTCATTGAGCGTGACAGAGCCGGTGTTCAGGAAGGCCCCGAACAGGGCGTATACGGCGCTCCACACCACCAGGGCGACCACCAGGCGCAGGGCCTGCCGGAACAGGAGGCTGTGGAGGTTCACCTCCCGCTTGGGGTCCAGCAGGAACATGCCGGAGAGCATGATAAAGGCCGGGACCGCCCAGTGGGTGAGCCCGTCGTACAGGTTCAGGGTGTTCCAGGCGGCGGAGCCCACCGCCGCCTCGGAGATCCAGCCCCCGGAGATATGGATCATGATCACCGCGACGGTGGCCACCACCCGCAGGAGGTCGGCGTACAGCAGCCGCCCTCCGCTCTTTCCCGCCACGGCTCAGTCCCGGTCGGGGAGGACCTCAATCCAGTACCCGTCCGGGTCCTCGATGAAGTACACCCCCATGTCCGGGTTCTCATAGCACACGCAGCCCATCTCCTTGTGGCGGCGGAAGGAGGCGTCGAAGTCGTCAACGGTGACGGCCAGGTGGAACTCGCACTCCCCCAGATCGTAGGGCTGGGTGCGGCCCTCCACCTCGGTGAGCTCCAGGGTGAAATCGCTCTTGCCATCCCCCAGGAATACCAGGTGGAAGGAGCCGTCGGGGCCCTCCTTCCGGCGGACCGGGTGGAGGTCCAGGGCTTTGGCGTAGAAGTCCAGGGAGCGCTCCAGGCTCAGGACATTGAAGTTGAAGTGGTTGAAGCAGAACATAGAATACCCCTCTTTTTTCACGCTTGGATGGAACTTACTGCCCCCGCATCTGCTCGGACACCTTGCGCCCGAAGGGGGTGGCGGCAAGGCCGCCCTCGCCGGTCTCCCGCAGGGCGGAGGGCAGGCTGGAGCCCACGGCGCCCATGGCGTCAATGACCTCGTCACAGGGGATCTGGTTGATGAGGCCGGAGAGGGCCATCTGGGCGCAGACCAGGGCGTTGGAGGCCCCCATCACGTTGCGCTTGACGCAGGGCACCTCCACCAGACCGGCCACCGGATCGCACACCAGGCCCAGAATGTTGGAGAGGGCCATGGCGCAGGCATGGGCCATCTGCCGGGGAGAGCCCCCCATGAGGAAGGTGATGGCGGCGGCGGCCATGCCGGAGGCCGAGCCGATCTCAGCCTGACAGCCGCCCTCCGCACCGGAGATGGAGGCCCGGGCGGCGATGACCTGGCCGAACCCGGCGGAGATATAGAGAGCCTGGACCATCTGCTCCTCGGAGAAGTGGTAGCGCCGCTGCATGGGCAGCAGCACCGCCGGCAGCACGCCGCAAGCTCCCGCGGTGGGGGCGGCCACGATGCGGCGCATACAGGCGTTGCACTCCCCCATTTTCAGGGCGGTGGTAATGATGTCCTGGAGGAAGGGGCCGCACAGGCTGGCCTCGTCCTCTGCCATCTTTCCGCCCTCGCCGCCCACCAGGCCGCTGGCCGAGCGGCGGGCGGGGTCATAGTCGGCCTCGGCGGCCAGCATGGCCTCCCACAGGCCGGTCATCTTCTTCCACGAAGCTTCCCGCGCCACACTGCGGTCGGCCATATCGTCCTCCAGGATGACCTCCCAGAGGGGCTTGTCTCCCGCCTCGGCGGCGTGGAGCAGAGATTCTACGGATGTGAACATTTATTTGCCTCCTCCCAGATCCATGTACGTCACGCTCAGAATGCCGTCCACCTGGCGGATGCGCTCGATGGTGGACGGGCTTATGGTCTCGTCGCTCTCGATGACCATAAGGGCCTCGCCGCCCTTGGCATCCCGGTAGAGCTGCATGGAGGCGATGTTCACGTTGTTGTCCGACAGGGCATTGGCCATGGCGGCCACCTCGCCCACCCGGTCCTCGTTGCGGATGACCAGAGTATTCTTTTCGCCGGTGAAGGCGGCGGGAAGCCCGTCCACCGAGGTGACCTTCACCCGGCCGCCGCCCAGGGAGGCGGCCACGATGGTGATGCGCTTCATATCCTTGTCCATGGCCCGGATCTGCACTGAGTTGGGGTGGGCGTCCTTTAGCACGCCGTTGCGGAACTGGAAGGTGAGACCCGCCTCGTCGGCCAGGGCGAAGCTCTGGGGGATGCGGGGGTCGTCGGGCTCCATACCCAGGAGCCCCGCGATGAGGGCCCGGTCGGTGCCGTGGCCCCGGCCGGTGGCAGCGAAGGAGCCGTGGAGCACCAGCTCTGCCCCGATGGGCTGGCTGCCCAGCAGCCGCCGGGTGATCAGCCCGATGCGCACCGCGCCGGCGGTGTGGGAGGAGGAGGGTCCCACCATGATGGGGCCCATGATGTCGAATAGGGTCATAATTTGGCGTCCTTTCTTAGAAATTGGGGGCGGCGTACACCGTCTCCCCGTCTCGGATGGTCTCCAGCACCCGGATGGCGCGGAGGTCGGTATGGGATACTGCCGTGGGGTTGGCGGACAAAATGACGAAGTCGGCCCGCTTGCCGGGAGCGATGCTCCCCCGCTCCTCAGCCAGGCCGTACTGCCCGGCGGCGTGGAGGGTGACGGCCTTCAGCGCCTCCAGAGGGGACACCGCCTCGGCGGTGTCCAGCTGCACGCCGCGCCGGGTGACGCGGCACACGGCGCACCACACACTCTCCACCATATCCGGGGGGATGACTGGGGAATCCTGGTGGAGGGTAAAGGGGAGGCCTAGGCTTTGGGCGGTGCCCAGGGGGCTGATGGCGTTTCCACGCTCCGGTCCGAAGTTTTTCAGATGGATGTCCCCCCAGTACCAGGTGTGGGCGGCAAAGAAGGAGGGGATCACCCCCAGCCGGGCGGCCCGGCGGAGCTGGTCCTTCCCCACCAGCTGAGCGTGGACCATCACCGGGCGGATGGCGGCGATGGGCCGTCCCACCTTGTCCTGGGCGCGCTCACAGGCGTTTAAAAGCTGCTCTGCCGCCGCGTCGCCGTTGCAGTGGACCAGGATTTGACGGTTTTCCCGCAGGGCCTGTTCCACCCAGGCGTCCACCTCCTCGTCGGTGTGGACGCCGTAGCCCCGGTAGTCCTCCGAACCCACATAGGGCGCGCGCATCCAGGCGGTGCGCCCCTGGGGGGAGCCGTCCAGGAAGAGCTTATAGCCCCCCACCCGATACCGGCCCACTCCGGGTTTGTGGGCCAGCTCCGGGGATTTTTGGAGGTCGGCGTAGCCCACCACGTCCACCACGAGGCCGTTTTCCCGGGCCAGGGTGCGCAGAAGAGCGTCCTGGCCCGGGCCGGTGACCCCGTCCTGGACCAGGGTGATGCCACGGGAGAGGTAGACCTCCTGTGCCTTGCGGAGCTGAGTGAGGGCCTGCTCCGGTGTGGCGGTGGGGAGAGCGGCGCTCACTTGGAGGAAGGCGGCCTCCTCCAGATAGCCGGTGAGTTGTCCGCTTTCCTCCCGCCCCAGGCGGCCACCGGCGGGGTCGGGTGTCTCCGCCGTAAGGCCCAGCTTTTCCAGCCCCAGGGTGTTCACCACCCCCATGTGGCCGGAGGCGTGGGTAATGAGAACGGGGCAGTCGGGGAGAACCCGGTCCAGGTCCTGGCGGGGGGGGGGTTTTTCCTGGGGGAATACGTTGTGGTCGTAGCCAAAGCCGATGACCCACTCCCCAGCCGGGATGTCCCGCTCCCGCCGGAAGGCGGCCAGGAGCTCCGCCGCCTCCGCCGGGGAGGAGGCGGCCCCCAGCTGGCACAGGCCCAGGGTGGCGGCCACGGCGGTGATGTGGCTGTGGCTGTCCACAAAGGCGGGCAGGAGGGCGCGGCCTTCCAGATCCCGCTCTGCCGCGCCGGGGGCTATGGCGCGCAGGTCATTGAGGTCTCCCACCGCTGCGATGCGGTCTCCCCGCACCAGTACGGCCTGAGGGGCGTCCCCCTCTTCCATGGTGAGAATGGGTCCGCCGAAATAGAGCTGTTCAGTCTGTTTCATCGTCATTCGCCTTTCGGTTGATAAATTCCGGTCGGAACTTACTATATACGATTTTCTGTTCGCTATACAGCCCGTGATAGCCGGAGAGCATGTAGGACACGGCGATGCACACCGCAAAGAGGCAAAGGCTCTGTCCGGTGAACATGCCTAGACTTCCGCCGCCGAAGAGCTCCAGGGCCATCAGAAGGGAGGTCATGGGGCAGTTGGTGACGCCGCAGAACGCGCTTACCATACCAAGCCCCGCCCCAAAGGAGGGGTCCAGCCCCAGAAAGGGGGCAACGGTGCAGCCGAAGGTGGCCCCGGTGAAGAAGACCGGCACGATCTCGCCGCCCTTGAAGCCAGCTCCCAGCGTGACAGCGGTGAAGAGAATTTTTAAAAGGAAGGCTTCGGGCCGGGCCTCTCCGGCGATGGCGGAGGCAATCACTTCCTCGCCCGCGCCGTTGTAGTCAAAGGTAAAGGGGGCCCACAGCCACACCACCCCGGTGAGCACCAGCACCAGCGCGCCGCCCGCGGCGCTGCGGGCCAGGGGGTTGGGGAAAAAGCGGTCGTAAAAGTGGCCCACCAGGTGCATCCCGTAGCAGAAAAAAATGGACAGCAGGGCAAAGAGCACCCCCATACCGATGACCTGGGCCAGACTCACCGGGGACAGGTTGGGCACCCCAGAGAGGGAGAAGGCGGTGGCGGGCACGGAAAAGAACTGGGCCACCCACAGCCCAATGATGGCGGCAACGGCGCAGGGGACAATGGCGGCGTAGTACATGACGCCCACGCTCACCACCTCCATGGCAAAGACGGCGGCGGTGAGGGGGGTGCCGAACAAGGCGGAGAAGGCGGCGGACATGCCGCACATGGTGATGACCCGGCTGTCTTTGTCGTCCAGGCGCATCCAGCGGCCGATTTTCGAAGAGATAGAGCCGCCGATCTGCAAAATGGCTCCCTCCCGGCCGGAGGAGCCGCCCACCAGGTGGGTGAGGACGGTGGAGAGAAAGACCAGCGGCGCGGTGCGCAGGCGCAGAGGGGCGTTTTCCCGCACGGCGATGAGCACAAAGTTGGTGCCCCGGTCTTTCTCCATGCCGCACACCCGGTACAGGAGCACGATGGCCATGCCCCCCAGAGGGAGGAAAAGCATCAGCCAGGGACAGGCGTTCCGGGCGTAGGTGGCATAGTGGAAGGCGTAGTAAAAGGCGGTACTCACGCCCCCCACCACCACGCCGATCCCGGCGGCAAAGACGAGCCATTTGAGAAAGATCCCTGGCTCCGTGAGCCGGGCCAAGACGGTGTGACGTGCCTGTTCCAACGGGATAGCCCCTTTCTTTCGCGCTTGCGGCGCTCATGGGGCCATTATAGCATAGTTGGAGCCGTTCCAAAAGATTTTTCCGGAACGGGTGAAAAGTTGGGGGCGGTATGCTATACTGGACATCAGAGTATGGAAAATGGATTGACTCGACACAAAAGGGGGAATTGGTTTGTTACCGCCCATAGGACCCGTTCTGTTGGCGGCACTGGTGGTGGATCTGCTGTTTGCCGCCTGCGCTGTGTCGCTGGAGGAAGTGAGCCTCCCATCCCTGCGCCGCCAGGCCGGGGAGGGGGAGGAGAAGGCCGTCCGGGCCGCCGGATGCCTCCGGCACCGCGCCGCGTTTTTGCGCGGAGTGGCGCTGTGGCGGCTGCTGTGCGGCTTTGCCGAGGCGGTGTGCCTGTGGGAGGGGACGGCGCTGCTGCCCCTGGAGTTCCCTTGGCGCTGTCTGGTCCTGGCGGGGTGTCTGTTGGTCCTGTACGTGCTGGCCTGGCTGATCCCCCGCCGGGTGGCCCTCAACGATCCGCTGGGGGTACTGGCCGCGCTGGCGCCGGTGCTGCTCCCGCTGGTGACGGTGGTGCGCCCCATCACCGGGAGCCTGGCCTTTCTGGTGCGGCAGGCGCTGCGGCTTTTCCACATCGACCCGGACCTGGAGCGGGAGGAGGTCTCCGAGGAGGAGATCCGCCTGATGATGGACCTGGGCGAGGAGCGGGGCGCCATCGACGCCGGGGAGAAGGAGATGATCGAAAACGTCTTTGACTTCAAGGAGCTCACCGCCGGGGACGTGATGGTCCACCGCACCGATATGGTGATGCTGTGGGTGGGGGCCGAGGAAGCGGAGATCCTCCACACCATTGAAGAGACCGGCCTGTCCCGCTTCCCGGTGTACGACAAGGACGCCGACGACATCATCGGCATCCTCTCCACCCGCACTTTCCTTCTCAACGCCCAGGGGGAGCAGCCCGTCCCGGTGCGGGAGCTGCTGCGCACCCCCTACTTTATCCCCGAGTCGGTGACCGCGGTGAAGCTCTTCCGGGACATGCAGAGCAAGAAGGTCCACATGGCCATCGTGGTGGACGAGTACGGCGGTACGGCGGGCCTGGTGACCATGGAGGACCTGCTGGAGGAGATCGTGGGCAACATCTACGATGAGTTCGACCCCCAGGACGAGCAGGAGATCATCCGCCTGGGGGAGAACCAGTGGCGGGTGGCCGGATCGGCAGAGCTGGAGGAGCTGGCCGAGGCCCTGGAGGTGGAGTTCCCCGACGACGAGGAGGCCGAGACTCTGGGCGGCCTGGTGTTTACCCAGCTGTCGGTGATTCCGGAGGACGGCAGCCGCCCTGTGGTGGACGTGTACGGGCTGCACATCCAGGTGGAGTCCCTGCGAGAGCGCCGGGTGGAGTGGGCCCTGGTGTCCCGTCTCCCTCAGCCGGTGGAAAAGACCGAAGAGCATACATAAAGAGCAGTGTCCCGGGCCATCCGGCCCGGGACACTGTTTGCATATATGGGGAGAACTCAGCGGTTCCACTTGTCGATGAGGGCCTTGAGCTGGTCGGCGAATTTGGCCAGGTCCTTGTTGGCACCGCCCCGGTTGTGGGCGATGACCTCCAGCAGCCTCCGTCCGGTCTCCTCCAGTCGCTTGTAGGCCGGGGAGGCCGAGTCGGCCACCCGGGCGGGCTTGGACTCCAGCACGATGCCCGGGGCCACAATGCGCCCGGCGATCAGGTCGTAGACCTCCTCATAGTTGGCCGAGTGGGCGGAGAAGCCCTTCTCCCGCAGGGTCTGGGCGTAGATCTCGGTGACCTCCTTCTCACCGTGCACCACAAAGACCTCCTTGGGCTTGGGGGAGAAGGCGCCGATCCACCGCAGCAGGCCATCCCGGTCGGCGTGGGAGGAGAGGCCGTGGAAGTTGACGATGTGGGCCTGGACGGCGATCTCCTCGCCGAAGAGCTTGACCGACTTCACCCCGTCCAGCAGCCGCCGGCCCAGGGTGCCCTCCCCCTGATAGCCCACAAAGACGATGGTGCACTCCTTCCGCCACAGGTTGTGCTTCAGGTGGTGGCGGATGCGCCCGGCGTCGCACATGCCGGAGGCCGAGATGATCACCTTGGGGGTGGGGTCCAGGTTCAGGTTCTTGGACTCCTCACTGGTCTCGGTGATGTTGAGGCCGGGGAAGCGGAACAAAGCGCCTCCCTTCAGCGCCTCGATGGCGTCCTCGTCCAGGTAGCCGTGGAGGTTCCCGGAAAAGATGCGGGTGGCCTCGCCCGCCAGGGGGGAGTCCACATACACCTGGAAGTCGGGCACCGAGCGGACCATGCCCTCCTCCTTCATCTCCCGCATGAAATACAAGAGTTCCTGGGTGCGCCCCACAGCGAAGGAGGGGATCACCACGTTGCCCCCCTGGCCCAGGGTCTCGTCGATGATGGCGGCCAGGTCCGCGGTGTAGTCCGGATTTTCGCTCATGTCGTGGTTGCGGTCGCCATAGGTGGACTCAGTGAGGACATAGTCGGCCTCCTGAATGTACTGGGGGTCCCGGATGATGGGCTGATCCCGGTTGCCGATGTCGCCGGAAAAGACGATCTTCCGCGTCTCGTCGCCCTCGGTGAGCCACACCTCGGCGCTGGCCGAGCCCAGCAGGTGGCCCGCGTCGGTGAAGCGCACTTTCACCCCCGGCTCGATCTCCAGGATGTCGCCATACTCGCAGGTGACCAGGTGCTTCACCGCCTCCTCGGCGTCGGCCACCGTGTACAGGGGCTCCACCGGCTCCCGACCGGCGCGCTTGCCCTTCTGGTTTTGCCACTGGGCGTCGCTCTCCTGGATGTGGGCCGAGTCCCGCAGCATGATGGACAGGAGCTGGCCCGTCAGGCGGGTGCAGTAGATGTTGCCCTGAAACCCCTGCTTGACCAACAGAGGGATGCGGCCGGAGTGGTCGATGTGGGCGTGGGTGACGATAACGTCATCAATGTAGCCGGCGTTAAAGTCCAATTCCCGGTTGTCCCGTTCGTCCCGGCCCTGCTGGAGCCCGCAGTCCACCAGGATCTTCTTTCCGTTGCACTCCACGCAGTGGCAACTGCCGGTGACGGCCTTGGCCGCACCGAAAAAGGTCAGCCTCATAGGGCACCTCCTTGTCTATTTTATACAAGGACATTGTACTTCGTTCCA
>DYBS01000006.1:0-6458 GCA_019418525.1 Clostridiales bacterium | reverse complement strand
ATTCTCACCTTGAATAGCCTCCTCTAGCCGCCGCACCAGGGCGCGGTAGGAAGGGCAGCATATCCGCCGGCCCGCCGCACGGGAGATGGCCTCGTTCCACGCCCAGAGGGGATAGCGCTCCAGGTCCCCCACCGTCAGAAGGGTGTAGAGCCACAGGGGCTCGGCCCGCCCGCCCAGCCGCGCCAGCCGCGCCAGCACCGGATTTTCCAACACCATCACCTCGGGGCATCCTATGTCGCCGGTCCCTTTATTGATAAAATCAATATTTGGACAAACTATATTGAAAAATACAAATTAAAATCTAAAATTACAAATTGACAGCTCTTCTATGAGATTTTTATAATAGAAAGGCTGAACCGGCGAGGCCGGTCCGGCGCATCTTATTTCTGAAGGAGGAACCGACACCCATGAAAAGAATGCTCAGCATGCTTCTGGCCGGCGCCCTGCTGATCGGCCTTCTGGCGGGCTGCGGCGGGAACAGCACGCCCAGCGCCGCGCCTTCGGCCGCTCCCACCGCCACCCCCAGCGCGGAGGCGGGGACCTACGCCACCGCCACCACCGCCGACGTGCAGGCCGCGCTGGAGGATGAGAACAGCGTGGTGGTGGACGCCCGCATCAACAGCGCCTATATCGGCTGGACCCTGGAGGGCGTGGCCCGCGGCGGCCACATCCCCGGAGCCACCGACTTCTCCGCCCGGTGGCTCACCAGCACGTACAGCGACACCGACAACCTGGAAGGGGAGACCCGGGAGCAGGTGCTGACCCAGTATCTGGAGGACAAGGGCATCGACAGCTCCAAGAAGGTGATTGTCTATGACGCTAACGGAACCGACGCCCAGGCGGTGGCCGACTACTTTGCCGGCAAGGGCGTCACTGATATTTCCCTGTACGACGTGAACGAGTGGGCCAATGATGAGAGTCTGGAGATGGAGTCCTATCCCAACTACTCCCTGTTGGTCCCCGCTGAGAACGTGAAGGCCCTCATCGACGGTGAGACCCCCGAGACCTTCGAGTCCGGTGTGGAGTATAAGTTCTTTGACGTGGCCTGGGGCGAGGTGGACCAGTCCGGCTATCTGGACGGCCACGTGCCTGGCGCGGTCCATGTGAACACCGACTGGTTCGAGCCCGAGGAGACCCTGTGGATGCTGGCCGATGATGACGCCCTCCTGGCCCTGATGCTCAAGCTGGGCATCACCGCCCAGGATCACATCGTGGTCACCGGGCCCGAGCCCATGGCCGCCTGCCGCTTTGCTGTGATCTTGAAGTATATGGGCGTGGACGATGTACGGGTGATGACCGGCGGCCTGGTGGAGTGGTCCGACCTGGGCTTTGAGCTGGCCACCGACAACGTGGAGCCCGTGGCGGTGGACAGCTTCGGCGTGGACACCCCCGCCAACCCCGACTGGATCGACACCCAGGACGAGGTGGCCGAGATGCTGACCCAGGACAACTTCACCCTGGTGGATAACCGCACCTGGCAGGAGTATATCGGCGAGACCACCGGCTACTCCTACCACGACAAGGCCGGGCGTATCCCCGGCGCTCTGTTCGGCTACGCCGGCAAGGTGAGCTCCAGCTCCATGTGCTACTACCGCAATATCGACAAGACCATGCGTAACGCCGACGAGATCCTGGCCATGTGGAAGAGCTGCCTCATCGACCCGGAGAACAACCACCTGTCCTTCATGTGCGGCTCCGGCTGGCGGGCCGCCGAGGTGCTGTGGTACGCCCGTGTTATGGGGTATGAGAACACCTCCCTGTACAGCGACGGCTGGATCGGCTGGTCCAATGCGGGCCGTCCCACCGAGACCGGCGACCCCACCGCCCACTAAGCTATGAAACGGCGCGTCTTTTACGGCGTGTGGGCCGTGGTGACCCTCCTCCAGGCCGCGCTTGCGGCGGGAGGATGGGTCCTGGCCCGCCTTGCCTACGAGAAGGCAGGGGTCAACCACCATGTGGCCTACCGCAAGCGGCAGTATAATGAGCTGCTCTTCAGCGGTGGGAAGCTGCTCCTGCTCCAGATCGCCGCGGCGGTGCTGGTGGTGCTGCTGCTCCTCCTGCTGGTGCGGGCCCTCCGCCGGGGCGGCGGAGTCCAGGCCGTGCTGGCCCTGGAGTCCCTGGCCGCCGCCGGAGCGGTGCTGGCCTTCCTTACCGTGCCGGCCCTGAAGGCCATACGTATCTACCCCTATGCCGTGCTCATCGCAGCGCTCATCTTGGTGCTGTCCCTGCTGGCCCAGGCGCTGGGGAGCCGGAGCAAGTAAAAAAATCGCCTGTGCCGCAAGGCACAGGCGATTTTTGCATACAGGGAGAGGGATTACACCAAGCCCTGGGCCATCATGGCGTTGGCCACCTTCAGGAAACCGGCGATATTGGCGCCGGCCACCAGGTTGCCCTTCATGCCGTACTCTTCGGCGGCCTTGGCGCTGGTGTGGTAGATGTTGACCATGATGTCGTGGAGCTTCTGGTCCACTTCCTCAAAGGTCCAGGACAGGCGCATGGAGTTCTGACTCATCTCCAGGGCGGAGGTGGCCACGCCACCGGCGTTAGCAGCCTTGGCGGGCCCAAAGAGGACGCCGTTGGACTGGAAGATCTCGGTGGCCTCCAGGGTGCAGGGCATGTTGGCGCCCTCGGCCACGGCGAAGCAGCCGTTGGCGATGAGGGTCTTGGCGGCCTCGGCGTCCAGCTCGTTCTGAGTGGCGCAGGGCAGGGCGATGTCGCAGGCCACATTCCAGATGTTCTTGCAGCCCTCCACGTACTGAGCGGTGGGCACGTAGTCCAGATAGGTCTTGATGCGCGCGCGCTTGACCTCCTTGATCTCCTGGATGATCTTGTAGTCGATGCCGTTGGGATCATAGATGTAGCCGTTGGAGTCGCTCATGGCCACTACCTTGCCGCCCAGCTGAGTGCACTTCTGGTTGGCGTAGGTAGCCACATTGCCGCTGCCGGAGATGACCACGGTCTTGCCCTCAAAGGACTTGCCGTTGTCGCGGAGCATCTCGTCGGCGTAGTAGCACAGGCCGTAACCGGTGGCCTCGGTGCGGGCCAGGGAGCCGCCGTAGGTGAGGCCCTTGCCGGTGAGTACGCCGGCGTACTGGCCGGTGATGCGCTTGTACTGGCCGTAGAGGTAGCCGATCTCACGGCCGCCCACGCCGATGTCGCCGGCGGGCACGTCGCAGTCGGGGCCGATGTGGCGGTAGAGCTCGGTCATAAAGGACTGGCAGAAGCGCATGACCTCGTTGTCGCTCTTGCCCTTGGGGTCAAAATCGGAGCCGCCCTTGCCTCCGCCGATGGGCAGGCCGGTGAGGGAGTTCTTGAAAATCTGCTCAAAGCCCAGGAACTTCAGGATACCCTGATTGACGCTGGGATGGAAGCGCAGGCCGCCCTTGTAGGGGCCGATGGCGCTGTTGAACTGCACCCGGAAGGCGCGGTTGATCTGATATTCGCCCTTGTCGTCCACCCAGGGCACCCGGAAGGTGATGATGCGCTCCGGCTCCACCAGGCGCTCCAGCAGCTTGACCTTCTGGAATTCAGGGTGGCGCTCCACCACGGGACGCAGGGAGTTGAGGACCTCCGTCACCGTCTGAAGGAATTCGGGCTCGTGTGCGTTCTTTTCTTTGACAGCCGCCAGTACCTGATCGACATAATCCATAAAACAAGACCTCCCTGTTTCAATTCACCAGCCAGAGAATAAAAAACCGGCCAGTCCAGATCCGCATGGAATAGCGGGTGCAAGGATAAAAATGAAAACTTGCACTTAAGCCGCTTTCTCGACCCCGTGCCACCCCCCTGGGCCCCAGCGGACCGCTTTTGTTGGCACGTAAAAAATTCCAGCGGAATACAAGGGTTATTATAAAACAGCCCCCCGGGGGTCTGTCAATAGATTTTCCGAAAAAAACGAAAAACCTGCACGCTGATGCATGGAGACTTGCAAAAATGGCGGAGAGTGCATAGAAACATGCGAGAATTTTTTCGCGGCGTGGGCAATGCCTTGCGTTTTAACCAAAAAAATGGTATAACTAACCGATTACATCTGGGGCGGGACAGGTCCCGGGCCGGGGCCTCCTTCCGCCGAAATAACACGTGCCCGTTCGGGCGCAGGGGAGGTTTTTCGCATGTCTGAGCAAACCAGCGCGCCGGCTCCGACCGGCATCCGGCGGTATTTCCAGGAGCAGAACATCGAGCTTACCTGGAACCGCATCGGCATCCAGGCCCTGGGCGGCATGGCCCACGGTCTCTTTGCCTCGCTGCTCATCGGTACCATCATCGGCACCCTGGGCATGTTCGTGCCGGGAGTGGCAGGAGAATTCCTGACCACCATCTCCGACTACACCAAGGCCATCCAGGGCGCAGCCATGGCCATGGCCATCGGCTACTCGGTGGGCGCCGCGCCCTACATTGTCTACTCCCTGGCCACCGTGGGCTATTCGTCCAACATGCTGGGCGGGGCTGGCGGGCCGCTGGCGGTGTACTTTGTGGCCCTCATCGCCATCTTCTTTGGCAAACTGGTGTCCAAGCGCACCCCCATTGACCTGATCGTGACGCCCGCGGTGACCATCCTCACCGGCGTATTGAGCTCCGCCGTGCTGGCGCCCCCTATCGGCCGGGCGGCCTCTTCCCTGGGCACCGTCATCATGTGGGCCACGGAGCAGCAGCCCTTCCTTATGGGCATCCTCATCTCGGTGATCGTGGGCGTCATCCTCACTCTGCCCATCAGCTCCGCCGCCATCTGCGCCGCCCTCAACCTGGTGGGCCTGGCCGGCGGCGCGGCGGTGGCCGGGTGCTGCGCCCAGATGGTGGGCTTCGCCGTGTGCACGTATCGGGAGAACAAGCTCAACGGCCTCTCCTCCATCGGCCTGGGCACCTCCATGCTGCTGGTGCCCAACCTGCTGAAAAAGCCGGTGCTGTGGGTGCCCCCCACCATCGCCGCCGCCATTACCGGCCCCATCGCCACCTGCCTCTTCCACCTCCAGATGAACGGCGCGCCCATCTCCTCCGGCATGGGCACCTGTGGTCTGGTGGGCCCCATCGGAGTGGTCACCGGCTGGTTCGCCCCCGGCGAGGTGGCCGCCGCGTCCGGCCTCACTGCCATCGCCCCCACTGCCATGGACTGGCTGGGCCTGGTCCTCATTTGCTTTGTGCTGCCCGCGGTGCTGAGCTGGGCCATCTCTGAGTTTATGCGCAAGCGCGGCATCATTGAACCGGGCGACTACAAATTGGTATAAGGGACCTTCCAAACGGGCAAGCTGGCAGTGGGAGGTGGACTTGATGAGTGAAGTCAACGCCGACGGGACGCTGCTGGACCCGGAGGACTTTTTCCTCCACCTGGCCCGCCGCAGGGCCAACGCCAGCGCCGCCGCCGTCTCCCTGCACTCCGGCACCATGAGCCGGACCGTCCGCGCCGCCAATGGTGTGCCCGCCGGGCAGGTGGGCGGCGCACCCCACATGCCGGTCCCCCATTCCACATCCTGAGAGCCAGCGCCCCCCGCCCTGACCTTCTGGTCATAGCGGGGGGCGCTGGCGCATACATATGCCACTGAAGTACTTACATAGGAGCGTGGCGGAAATGCAAACAGGTTGGAATGAAAACAGAGCGACCCTGCGGGGCGCGGTGGCGGCGGCCCCGGCGCCCTCCCATGAGAACCACGGGATCTGGTATGACGCCTTCCCGCTGACGGTGAAGCGCCTGTCCGGCGCGGAGGACCGGGTGAACGTCATCCTGGCCCACACCATGGCCCAGAAGCTGGACCTGGAGCCGGGCCGGGAGGTGGAGATCGAGGGGGAGGTGCGCTCCTTCAACAACAAGAGCGGCCGGGGCAGCCGCCTGGTGATCACCCTCTACGCCCGCACGGTGCGCCCGGCGGAGGGGCCCCACAGCAACGAACTGGTGCTCTCCGGGGCGCTGTGCAAGCGCCCGGTGTACCGCCGTACCCCCATGGGGCGGGAGATCTGCGACCTGCTGTTGGCGGTAAACCGGCGGTATGGCCGGGCGGACTACCTGCCCTGCATCGCCTGGGGGACGCTGGCCCGGCAGTGCGCCGAGCTGGACGTGGGAGACTCGGTGCGGCTGGAGGGCCGCTTCCAGAGCCGCAGCTACACCAAGGTGGAGCAGGGGGAGAGCACCCAGCGCACCGCCTATGAGATCTCGGTCATGCGTCTGGAGGTGCTGGATTCGGCGGTGTCCCTGCCGGGCTGATGTGCCCTCGCCGGGCGGGCGTCCTGCGCGGACAGCGCCCGATTTCTTTTCGCAGAGCGAAACCGGGGAAAGAAAAGGCGGAGAGGGGAACTTCTCGTTCCCCTCTCCACACCCCTCCAAGTGGGCGGCCTTCGGCCACCTGGTTTTGCCGGCAGTACAACAGGCTGTTCATAGGCAACCGGCTCGATTTTTGTTTTGCCGTGCTGGCGCAATCCCACCGCAGCAGAACACAAGCCGGGGTGCGCCTTGGGGGAGTCCAGAGGGG
>DYBS01000059.1:9380-10914 GCA_019418525.1 Clostridiales bacterium | reverse complement strand
CAGCAATACAGTGCCGACGGCCAGCCCATCACCCCCTCTTCCGAGCCGGACGCCGCCTGGGTGCTGACCCTCACGTCCTCCCCCGCCCTGGTCCACCGGGGCGACGGGATGGCCTACCTGGGCGGCACCTTCCTGGTGGCGCTCAATGCCGTCGCCATTCTCTTTGCCGACGAGCTCTTCCGCTTCGACCTGCGCTTCCAGATCCGCCACCCCGAGCGGGCCGAGCCCAGCGACTGGGAGCTCTTCACCCGCCATGCGGGCTGGGTGGTACTGACCGTGGCTGCTATCATCGTTTACATTCTGGGCCTGATCGAACTGGCCTGATCTTTCCATGAAGGAGTCCATTGTATGCTCGACCATATTTTCGTCAAAGGCGCAAGGGAAAACAATCTGAAAAATATCGACGTGGACATCCCCCGGGACAAGCTGGTGGTGCTCACCGGCCTCTCGGGCAGCGGCAAGTCCTCCCTGGCCTTTGACACCATCTACGCCGAGGGACAGCGGCGGTATGTGGAGTCCCTCTCCTCCTACGCCCGCATGTTTCTGGGCCAGATGGAGAAGCCCGATGTGGACTACATCGACGGTCTCTCCCCCGCCATCTCCATCGACCAAAAGACCACCAGCAAAAACCCCCGTTCCACCGTGGGCACGGTCACCGAGATCTATGACTATCTGCGCCTTCTGTGGGCCCGGGTGGGCACCCCCCACTGCCCCAAGTGCGGCAAGGAGATCCAGCAGCAGACCATTGACCAGATCATCGACCAGGTGCTGGAGCTCCCCGAGGCCACCCGCATCCAGGTCATGGCCCCGGTGGTGCGGGGCAAGAAGGGCACCCACCAGAAACTGCTGGAGGACGCCCGGAAGTCGGGCTATGTGCGCTGCCGGGTGGACGGGTCCCTCTACGACCTGACCGAGAGCATCGAGCTGGACAAGAACAAGAAGCACTCCATTGAGATCGTGGTGGACCGCCTGGTCATCAAGCCGGACATTGCCCGCCGCCTCACCGACAGCGTGGAGGTGGCCTCCAACCTGGCGGGCGGCCTGGTGGTCATCAACATCGTGGGGGAGGACCGGGACATCCTCTTCTCCCAGAACTACGCCTGTGAGGACTGCGGCATCTCCATTGAAGAGTTATCGCCCCGCATGTTCTCCTTCAACAACCCCTACGGCGCCTGCCCCACCTGCACCGGCCTGGGCTTCCAGCAGAAGGTGGACCCCGACCTCATCATCCCCAACAAGGACCTCTCCATCCTGGAGGGGGCCATCACCGCCACCGGCTGGAACAACATCAAGAGCGACGGCATCTCCCGGATGTACTTCGACGCCCTGGCCAAGCAGTACAAATTCAAGCTCACCACCCCGGTGAAGGACCTGCCCCCCGAGGTGCTGGAGGTGATCCTCTACGGCACCAAGGGGGAGAAGCTGAAGCTCACCTATGAGCGGGAAAACGGCAAGGGCACCCTCATGCAGCCCTTTGAGGGCATCTGCAACAACCTGGAGCGGCGGTACAAGGAAAACCAGTCCGACGCGGCCC
>DYBS01000059.1:0-9370 GCA_019418525.1 Clostridiales bacterium | reverse complement strand
GGGATCTGGAGGAGTGCATGAGCGACTGTCCCTGTCCCGACTGCGGCGGCCGCCGCCTGCGCAAGGAGGCTCTGGCCGTCACGGTGGGGGGCATCGACATCGACACCTTCTGCCACAAGTCGGTCACCGACGCCCTGGACTTTGTGGAGCATCTGGAACTCTCCGAGCAGAAAATGCGCATCGCCGACCGCATTTTGCGGGAGATCAAGTCCCGTCTGGGCTTCCTGCAAAGCGTGGGGCTCCAGTATCTGACCCTCTCCCGCTCGGCGGCCACCCTGTCCGGCGGCGAGAGCCAGCGCATCCGCCTGGCCACCCAGATCGGCTCCTCCCTGATGGGGGTCCTGTATATTCTGGACGAGCCCTCCATCGGCCTGCACCAGCGGGACAACGACATGCTCCTGGACACCATGAAGCACCTGCGGGACCTGGGCAACACCCTTTTGGTGGTGGAGCACGACGAGGACACCATGCGTGCCGCCGACTATATCGTGGACATCGGCCCCGGGGCGGGCGTCCACGGCGGCCAGGTGGTGGCGGCGGGCACCGCCGAGGAAGTCATGAACACCCCCGGCTCCATCACCGGCGACTACCTGTCCGGCCGGAAGAAGATCCCCGTCCCCACCGAGCGCCGGAGCGGCAACGGCAATTTCCTCACCATACGGGGCGCGGCGGAGAACAACCTCCGCAATGTGGACGTGTCCATCCCTCTGGGAACCTTCACCTGCGTCACTGGCGTCTCGGGCAGCGGTAAGTCCTCCCTGGTCAACGAGATTTTGTATAAGCGCCTGGCCGCCGATCTCAACCGGGCCAAGACCCGGGCGGGCAAGCACGCGGGCATCGAGGGCGAGGAATTTCTGGACAAGGTGATCGCCATCGACCAGTCCCCCATTGGCCGTACGCCCCGCTCCAACCCCGCCACCTACACCGGGCTCTTCAACGACATCCGTGAGCTCTTTGCCTCCACCCAGGACGCCAAGGCCCGGGGCTACGGGCCGGGCCGCTTCTCCTTCAATGTGCGGGGCGGCCGGTGTGAGGCCTGCTCCGGCGACGGCCTTCTGAAGATCGAAATGCACTTCCTGCCCGACATCTATGTGCCCTGCGAGGTCTGTAAGGGCAAGCGGTACAACCGGGAGACCCTGGAGGTGCGCTACAAGGGCAAGAACATCCACGAGGTGCTGGAGATGACGGTGGAGGAGGCCCTGGGCTTCTTCGAGAACCTGCCCAAGCTCTACAACAAGGTCCAGACCCTCTACGAGGTGGGCCTGGGCTATGTGAAGTTGGGCCAGCCCTCCACCACCCTCTCCGGCGGCGAGGCCCAGCGGGTGAAGCTGGCCACCGAGCTCTCCAAGCGCTCCACCGGTAAGACCATCTATATCCTGGACGAGCCCACCACGGGTCTCCACACCGCCGACGTGCACAAGCTGCTGGAGGTCCTCCAGAAGCTGGTGGATGTGGGCAACACGGTGGTGGTCATCGAGCACAATCTGGATGTGATCAAGACCGCCGACCACATCATCGACCTGGGCCCCGAGGGTGGCGACGGCGGCGGCAGTATCGTCGTCACCGGCACCCCGGAAGAGGTAGCCGCCTGCCCGGCGAGCTACACCGGCCAGTACCTGAAAAAGATGCTGGAGCGCCCCTAATTGCACTTTAGACACTTGGAGGCGGTGCTGTGGCGACCTCACAGAACGCGGTGAACAAATACCGCCAGAAGAATTATTATACCTTTTCCGTCTCCGTGCCCGCACAGCACAAAGAGGCCATCAAGGCCGCGGCGGCGGCCCGTGGGATGTCGGTATCCCGCCTGGTGTGCGAGCTGCTGGGTCGGAAATTGAATCTGGACCTGACCCTGGACGGCACCTTCCCCGGCCGTACCAAAGAAGAATAGGAGGCGTTTCCCATGCTGCATGTTGGAATTCTGGGTGCCGGCAGCATCGCCGGCACCATGGCAAAGACCTTGGGTCTGATGGAGGAGGCCTGCGCCTGGGCGGTGGCATCCCGGGACAAGGACCGGGCAAAGGCATTCGCTGTCAACTACGGGGTGGATCGGGCCTACGGCTCCTATGAGGAGATGCTCTGCGACCCCAAGGTGGACCTGGTGTACATCGCCACTCCCCACTCCCACCACCTGGAACACGGCCTGCTCTGCCTGGACCACGGCAAGCCGGTGCTGTGCGAAAAGGCCTTCACCGCCAACGCTGCCCAAGCTCGGGAGCTGATTTCCCTGGCCGAGGAGCGGAAGATCTTCCTCACCGAGGCCATTTGGACTCGGTACATGCCCTCCCGGAAGATCATCGACGCCATCCTCGCCAGCGGCGAGCTGGGGGAGATCACCGGCCTGACCGCCAACCTGGGCTACGCCATGACCCACAAGGAGCGCCTGGTGAAGCCCGAGCTGGCGGGCGGTGCGCTGCTGGATGTGGGTATTTACCCCCTGAACTTCGCCAGCATGGTGCTGGGGGACGACGTGGAGGAAATTACTTCTGTGTGCGTCAAGCATCTCACCGGCGTAGATGGCCAGGAGACTATCGTCCTGCGCTACCCCGGCGGCGTGCTGGCCACCCTCCACGCCGGGATGTACGCCCCCACCGAGCAGTACGGTATCATCTACGGCACCAGGGGCTATCTCATCGCCTACAACATCAACAACATTGACCGCCTGGCCGTCTTTGACGAAAAGCGGCAACTGGTGCGGGAGATGAAGGTCCCCCAGCAGATCACCGGCTACGAGTACGAGGTGCTGGCCTGCCAGCACGCGTTGGAGATCGGGGCTCTGGAGTGCGCCGAAATGCCCCACCGAGAGACCATCCTCATGATGGAGCGTATGGACGCCCTGCGGGCACAGTGGGGGGTACACTACCCCTTTGAGGAGAAGTGAATGATCTTTCCTTAATTTTTTCTTAATTCAGATGGAAAACAATTGACATTCCACCGGGTGGATGGTTTAACATGAGATTACGGAACCCCAACTGCACATCAAGTTGGGAATTATAAGGAGGAACTGATATGAACATGATGGCGAAACGCATGGGCGCTCTGGGTACCGCCGCGGTCCTCACCGCCGCCTTCACTGCCCCCGCTCTGGCCGCTGAGAATACCAACGGCATCGCCGTGCAGCTGGACGGCAAAAATGTCGCCTTCACCGACGCCGTTCCCGTGGCGAAGGACAACCGCACCTTCCTGCCCTTCCGGGCTGTCTTTGAGGCCATGGGCGCCCAGGTCTCCAACGAAGGCAACGACATCACCGCCGTCAAGGACGGCAAGACCCTCCGCATGACCATCGGCTCCACCACCGCCACCCTGACCGAGGGTGAGAGCTCCAAGACCATCACCATGGACGTGGCCCCCTATGTGGACAGCGCCACCTGGCGTACCTATGTGCCCGTCCGCTTCGCCGCCGAGGCCTTCGGCTGCAACGTGGGCTGGGACCAGGACGACCAGACCGTCATCATCGTGGACGTGGACAAGCTGATGGGCGACACCACCTTCACCAAGATGGACAACTACATCTCCTATCTGTATGAGCAGCAGGCCGAGAAGAACCAGGCCACTGACGGCACCCTGTCCCTGGACATGAGCGTGAACAAGGATCTGATCGGCGCCGCCGAGGACCTGAAGGTCAACGTGGACGGCACCATCACCGGCGTCAGCAGCCAGACCGCCGCCCAGATGGCCATGGAGCTGGACCTGTCCGACCTGGCCTACCTGGTCGCCGGTGACCCTGCCGCCATGACTGCCGAGCAGATGAAGGCTCTGGAGGACGCCCTGGCCAAGACCGAGCTGGAGGTCCGTATGGACCTGGATACCGGCATGTACTACATCTACGCCCCCATCCTGGCTCAGGGGACCGGCGGCAGCGGCTGGTACTCCATGGACCTGAACGCCCTGCTGAAGCAGAGCGGCATGGATCTGGCCTCCCTGGTGACCATGTCCAAGAACCTCACCCTGGAGGACACCCTGCGCACCACCCTGGCCTCCATGCCTCTCAACGATAAGGACATGGCCTATCAGCTCCTGTCCACCAGCGCTGAGACCTATGCCAACCTCTTCGGCGACGCCGCTTTCACTCAGAAGGGCGACACCTACACCGCCACCTACACCCTGAACGAAGGCGGCGTGGAGGACATCACCTACACCACCGTTCTCACCCAGAAGGGCGACGACATCGTCTCCATGCAGATGGACATGAACGTGTCTGCTTCCTCTGAGGGCACCACCCTGTCCACCACCGCCAAGATCTACGCCGACAGCACCAAGAGCACCATCGATATGTCCATGGACATCTCCGGCATGATGAGCCTGTCCATGAAGATGGATCTGGGCTACAAGGCCACCGACAAGGCCCCCGAGACCGGACTGCCCGAGGGCGTCACCGCTACTCCTCTGGACAGCATGCTGGTCGTGACTCCGTAAATACGTCTTTTCTCCGGCCCCCCGCTGAGGCGGGGGGCCTTTTTTCCTCTATGGGAAAACACCCTGTTTTCTTTTCCACAAATATGGTACAATGATACTTACCGAGCCGGTCTGCGCACCGGCTCCGGGCGAACAAACGGGAGGAATTTATTTTGGATCTCATGTCTTGGCTCACCGAGAACCAGGGCGGCGAACTGGTCTTTACCATGCTGGTGTCCATGCTGCCCGTCATTGAGCTGCGGGGCGGCATCCCGTTCGGTGTGGCCCTGGGGCTCAATCCCTGGGTCGCCTTCGTTGCCAGCGTAGTGGGCAATCTACTCCCCCTCCCTTTCATCGTGGTATACATCCGGCGGATCTTTCTCTGGATGCGCCGGCACATGCCCCGGCTCAACGACCTGGTGGACCGTATGGAGCGCAAAGCCCATTTGAAGGGCCGCAAGGTCACCCGCTACAAATACCTGGGCCTGATGATCTTCGTGGCCATCCCCCTGCCGGGCACCGGCGGGTGGACCGGCGCGCTGGCCGCCGCCATGAGCGCCGGTGTGCTCATCGCCGGTTTTCTGGTCACCTTCCTCACCTATGTGGTGAAAATGACCATCATCTGAACCCTTTCCTCCGCCCCGCATAGGATGGAGCGGAGGTGAGGGTATGGAAACTCTCTTACAGGGTGCGCTGGCTTTTTTTGCCGCGCTGGGGCTGGTGACCCTGGCCTGGCTGGCCTTCGGCCACCTGCTGCTCCCCCGGGAGCTGGAGCCCGGTGGGCTGTACGCCGTCCTCCCCGCCCGTGGGGACGGAGAACATCTGGAACAGGACCTGCGGCGCCTTCTGTGGCTGCGGGACAGCGGCGCCCCCCGGGTGCCCATTATCATCGCCGACGCCGGGCTCTCTCCCCAGGGCCGCCGGGTGGCCCAGGTGCTGCTGGGCCGGTACTGCGGCACAGTCCTGTGCCCCATGGACCAGCTCGGCACCTATCTCGCCAGCGGCTGGACGGCGGCAGAGCCCCATCAGAGCGTCAATTTTTGATTCTATTTTGGAATAATACGTGTCGATATTACATATTGGATAAAGGATGATCCCATTGGAAACAGTGGAGGAACTGAATTTGGTGGAGGGCTGCGTGGATGCGGTCATCTATCAGAACGAGGAAAACGGATATACCGTGCTGCGCATCGACGCCGGCGAACAGGGCGGCATCACGGTGGTGGGCTGTATGCCGGGCATTGCGCCGGGGGAGAGCATCTCGGTGCGGGGCAAGTGGATACGCCACGCCTCCTATGGGGAGCAGTTCAAAGCCGAGATCGTGGAGCGGCGGATGCCCGCCGGGGAAAAGGCCATTTTTGAATACCTGGCCTCGGGCGCGGTGCGGGGCATCGGCACCGCCACCGCCCGCCGGATGGTGGAGGAGTTCGGCGCCGACGCCCTGAACGTCCTGGAGGAGCACCCGGAGCGCCTGACCTGCATCAAGGGCATCACCCGCAAAAAGGCCCTGGCCATGGGGGAGCACTTCCGGCTCCAGATGGGCATGCGCCGCCTGCTGGAGTTTCTGGGCAGCCACGACATCGCTCTCCAGCTGGCCATGCCCCTCTACCGCCGGTACGGGGACCGGGCGCTGGAAGTTATCCAGTCCAATCCCTATCTGCTGGTGGACGAGGAGCTGGGGGTGGACTTCAGCACCGCCGATGCCCTGGCCCTGGATGTGGGCCTGGAGGGAGACGATCCCCAGCGCATCGAGGCCGGGCTTCTCTTCGAGCTGTCCCACAACCTCAACAACGGCCACACCTTCCTCCCCCGCCGCAAGCTCCTGGCCGCCACGGCCCAGCTCATCGGCCTGGAGAGCGAGCACCTGGAGGACGGCCTGGAGGCCCTCATCGAGCAGGGCGAGGTGACCCAGGAGGAAGTGGCCGGAGAGACTGCCTGCTATCTCTCCGACCTCCAGGAGGCGGAGGCCTACGTGGCCGCCCGCCTCACCGAGATGGCCGCCTGGGAACTCAATCCCCCCGACGGCCTGGAGCGCATCCTGGACGCCATCGAGGAGAGTCAGGGCATCACCTACGCCCCCCAGCAGCGGGAGGCCGTGGAGCTGGCCGCCAAGCGGCAGGTGATGCTGCTCACCGGCGGCCCCGGCACCGGCAAGACCACCTCCCTCCGGGGGGTGCTGGCCCTCTTCGACTCCCTGGGGCTGGAGACCGCCCTGGCCGCCCCCACCGGCCGGGCCGCCAAGCGCCTGGGGGATCTGTGCGGCATGGAGGCCGCCACCATCCACCGCCTGCTGGAGACGCAGTTTGACCCGGGCACCGGCCGGCTGGTGTTCGCCCACGACGAGAGCGACCCCCTGCGGGCCGACGCCGTCATCGTGGACGAGACCTCCATGGTGGACGTGCCCCTCATGCGGGCCCTTCTCTCGGCGCTGCGCAGCGACTGCCGCCTGGTGCTGGTGGGCGACCCGGACCAGCTGCCCAGCGTGGGGCCGGGCAATCTCTTCTCCGACCTCATCCGCAGCGGCGCCATCCCCATGGTCCGCCTGACCGAGATTTTCCGCCAGGCCGCCCAGAGCGCCATCGTCATGAACGCCCACGGGGTCAACCAGGGAAAGTTGCCGGACCTCCACAACAAAAACTCCGACTTCTTCTTCCTCCGCCGGAAGGACCCGGCCAAGGCCGCCGAAACCATCGTGGAGCTGGTGTCCCAGCGCCTCCCGCGCAACATGGGCATCCCGCCGGAGCAGATCCAGGTCCTCTCCCCCACCCGCAAGACGGTGGCGGGCACCGCCGCCCTCAACCGGGCCCTTCAGGAGGCGGTGAACCCCGAGGCACAGGGCAAGGGAGAACACCGCTTCGGGGAGTTCATCTTCCGGGAGGGCGATCGGGTCATGCAGGTGCGCAACAACTACGACCTCACCTGGAAGGACCGGGACTCCCTCACCTCCGGCATGGGTGTCTTTAACGGGGACATCGGCCAGATCGTGGAGGTGGACAACCGCAATCAGCTTATCACCGTGGACTTTGACGGCCGTCTGGTGGAGTATGAGCCGGACATGCTGGGCGAGCTGGAGCCCGCCTACGCCATCACCGTTCACAAGGCCCAGGGCAGCGAGTACCGGGCCGTCATCCTCTCGGTGAGCAAGGGCGCGCCCATGCTGCTCACCCGGGGAGTCCTCTACACTGCCATTACCCGGGCAAGGGAACTCCTCATCCTGGTGGGTGATGAGGAGGTCGTGGCCCAGATGACCGCCAACAACCGCCAGCAGCGGCGCTATTCCGGCCTGCGCTGGAGATTGGCGGAGGGAGTGTAAGAGTTCTCTCCGGGAAGCCCGGAGGATATGTCCTCGCCGGACGGGCGTCCTACGCGGACAGCGCCCCATTTCTTTTCTCGAAAAGAAATGGGGGAAAGAAAAGAAGGAGAGGGGAACTTCTCGTTCCCCTCTCCACTCCCCTCCAAGTGGGCGGCCTTCGGCCACCTGTTTCTACCGGGGTGCGCCTCTGGGGGAGTCCGGAGGGGCGGTATCCCCCCTCTGGGCTTTCTTTCCCACCGCTTTCTTTGCGAAAGAAAGCGGTGCCCCTGCCGGGTAGGCGGCCCGCGCAGCGAGCGCGCAGGGAGAGCCCATATCATTCGAGGAATTTTATTTAGCGCAAACATTTGCATGCAATCGCCACAAAGTTCACGCATTATTCCATAACATATGCTCAAAGGCGTGCACTTGCACCCAGTCGGAGCGTGTGAACATGGAAAAGAAAATTAAAAATGTGGGACTGCGGGTCACACCGGAAGTCCACAAAAAATTGCACTATATCGCAGAATATGAGGGTCGTACCCTCAACGGACAGGTTTATTACCTGATTCAACAGTGTATCCGCAACTTTGAGAAAGAACACGGTGCCATCCCGCTGGAGAATCCGGATTGAACCGGCTCTGGGAGCGGTTTTTGGACCTTCTCTTCCCGCCCAAGTGCGTATTCTGCCGGTCCCTTCTCTCCGATGGGGAGCGGGACCTGTGCCCGCGCTGCCGCCGGGAGCTCCCCTGGCTCTTCGGCCCCGCGGCGGAACGAAAACCGGAATTCATCACCCTGACGGTCTCTCCGCTGCGGTATGAGGGCGCCGTGCGCGACTCCTTCCACCGCTATAAATTCTACGGCCAGACCGCCTATGCCGGGGCTTATGGCCGGCTGATTGCCGACTGTATCCGGGCCCACCTGGACGAGCCCTGTGATCTGGTCACCTGGGCCCCTCTCTCCCGCCGCCGGAAGCGGGAACGGGGCTACGACCAGGCCCAGCTTCTGGCCCGCACTGTGGCCCGTGAGCTGGAGCTTCCCCTCTGTCCCACCCTGGAAAAGATCCGCGACACCACCCCCCAGTCCGGCCTGGAGGAGAGCAGCGCCCGCCGGGCAAACGCCCTGGGCGCCTACCGCTGTATCGCCCCTGACACCGTGCGCGGAAAACAGGTGCTGCTCATCGACGACATCATCACCTCCGGCGCTACCGCCTCGGAATGTGCCCGCATGCTCCGCACCGCGGGGGCCAAAGCCGTCTTTTGCGCCACTCTGGCCAGTGCGCATAGAGAATAAACCTAGATTCTTGTGAAAAATACGGTTGAAATGCAGCCGAAATATCTTTATAATGAGAAGAAGGTTATTATGGGTGATAAACCATGAACATTTGGGAAAAAATAAAGGCAAAGTTGAAACGACTTCGAGGTGTGGGTATGTTCAGTAAAGATATCGGCATTGATTTGGGTACCGCGTCCATCCTGGTATACGTCGCCGGAAAGGGTGTCGTCCTCCGGGAGCCTTCCGTGGTGGCCCTGCACAAGGATACCGGAAAGCTCCTGAAGGTGGGCACCGAGGCCCAGCAGATGCTGGGTAAGACCCCCGGCAATATCGTGGCCATCCGTCCCCTGCGGGAAGGTGTCATCTCCGACTACGACATGACCGAGCGGATGCTCAAGGAGTTCATCCGCAAGG
>DYBS01000058.1:6308-10937 GCA_019418525.1 Clostridiales bacterium | reverse complement strand
GTCCGGGGAGTTGAGCGGCGTCTGGGACGTGGAAAACTCCATGGGCGCCATCACCTTTGATACCACCTGCTTGGGATGGGGATACGACCTGGAGACGGATCTGGGGCGCATCACCCTCAACGGCGCAAACCGGGGGACCCAGGCCGCGGAGGACGGCGGCCCCAACCGGCTCAGCGCGTACAGCGACTCGGGAAATGTGGTGGTCACCCTCGGTTGACAAGGGGAGAGAAAACGCATAAAATAAACAAGTTCTGACCCATTTCGACCCTTCCGCCGGTGCGGGGACAGCCCCCCGGCGGTTTTTCCCGGAAGGAGCGTACCCCTTTGGATCTTCGCCGCCGTCTCTCCGACCTCCGCACCGCCCCCTGGCGCACCCGGACCTGGGTGCGGGGGACCCTCATTGGACTCATTCCCCTCCTGGCCATCTTCCTGGTCCAGCTGGTCACCCTCCAGGACTGGGGGAAGGCCTGCGCCTGGGTGGACGGACACACCGCCGCCGTGTTCTTCACCTATCTGCTGCTGCTGGGGGCGGAGGGGCTGGTATTCGTTCTCAGCGCCCGGCTCTTCCCGGCTGCGGCGGTGGTGGTGCTCCCCACGGTGCTCTTTGCCGTGGCCAACCACCTGAAAGAGGCGGTGAACGGCGAGCCCATCCTGGCCAGCGACCTGACCATGGCGGGCCACGCCGGGCAGATCGCCTCCTTCCTCCGCCCGGGCATGGAGCTGGGGAGCGGCACCGTGGCGGCACTGTGGCTGGCGGCGGCGCTGCTGGTGTTGGCCTTTCTCTTTTCCCGGGGAAAGCGGAAGGCGTGCTCTGGGAAAAAGCGCCTGCTGGCGGCGGCGCTGACCGTCTCCCTGGTGCTGAATGTGGCCTGGTCCCCGGCGGCCTCGGCCCTGCTCGGCGGGGCGGAGAGCGAGAGCCAGGGACAGCGCAATGACCGCCTGGGCCTGCTGGCCGGCATCTACGCCGCCATCCAGCAGAGCGCCATGGAGGAGCCGGACGCTTATACCGAAAATAACCTGAACCGCATTTTGCTGGAGCTGGAGGAGCGGCAGAGTGAGAACGAAGTGCCCGCCGGGGAGCAGCCCAACGTGGTGCTGCTGGTGTCGGAGAGCTTTTTTGACCTGACCCGTCTGCCCAACGTGGACTTTCAGGAGGACCCCATCCCCAATTTCCACGCGCTGAGCGAGGAGTACGGCGGCGGGCGCTTCCTGTCGGGGGCCTACGCCGGAGGGACCGGGAACGTGGAGATGGAGCTCTTCTCCGGCATCCCCTCGGCCTTCCCGGGGGAGACCGAGAGCCTTACCTCTCTCAGCGGCAGCGGCGTCTACGACCGCATCCCCTCCCTGGTGAAGGCCTTCGCCGGGCAAGGGTACGAGACGGTGATGGTCCACTCCTATAACGACAGCCTCTACAACCGCAGCGCCAACATGCCCGCTATCGGCTTTGACGAGGTGGTCTATGACCGGGATTTCACGGTGGACAAGACCTACGCCGGGGGTTACATCTCCGACGACACCTGGGCCGACGAGCTCATTTCTCGCTTTGAGGCCAAAGGAGACGGCCCCATCTTCCTCTACGGCCTGAGCATGGAGAACCACCAGCCCTACTTCAACGGTAAATTCGACGCCCACTCCGGAGTGGACTACACCTGTGACCGCCTCTCCGGCGACGACCTGGGGGCCTTCGACGCCCTGGTCCATGGCATCCACGACGCCGACGCCGCTCTGGGCAAGCTGGTGGACTACTTCTCCACCTGCGGCGAGCCGATGCTGCTGGTGTTCCTGGGGGATCACCTGCCGGGGCTGTACCTCTCCGGCTCGGATACGGTGTACTCGGTGCTGGGGTGCGTGGACTCCCCCTCCACCGAGGACTGGGACGCCGAGACCTTGAAGGAGATGCACAAGACCGACTATCTGGTGTGGAATAACTACGGCGCTGAGCCGGAGAGCCCCGAGGTGGTCAGCGTCACCGGCATGGGCTCCCAGATCCTCGATTGGGCGGGGCTCTGGAAGCCGCTGTGGTTCACCTGGGTGGACCAGGCCATGGAGGACATGCTCCTCTACCGGGAGCGCCTCTTCGTGGATGCGGAGGGCAACGCCTACGACGTCCCACCGGAGAGCTGCGCCGAGACTGTGTCGGTCTACCAGACCTTGGTGTACGACTTGCTTTATGGAGAAGGGTACATCGCGGAAGAGCTCACAAACTACCAGCCCGACTGAAAATCCCGCCTCTCTTCGTCGCTTTGCCCAAAGCGCGGCGGAGAGAGGCGGGATTTTATCTGCGCCGCGAAAGGATTTTCCCTTGACAGCGGGGGAAAAATATTGTATCATTCTCCATGTTGTAAAGCTGCGGAGCTTTACAAAGCCGGTCAGGCAGCTCCGCAAGGTCTCGGGAAGGAGAGCGGCATGAAGAATCAGGCGTATCGGATGGCTCTGCTGTATGATTTTTATGGCGACATGCTCACCCCGCGCCAGAAGGAATTCTACGACCTCTACTACAACGAGGACCTGTCTCTGGCTGAGATCGCCGAGAACTACGGCATCACCCGCCAGGGCGTCCGGGACGTGATCGTCCGGGCGGAGGCCATTCTCACCGAGCTGGAGGAGAAGACCGGTATCATCCAGCGCTTCCATCAGATGCAGCGCCAGTTTGACGCCATCCAGGCCTCGGTGGACCGCATCCGGCAGATCAATGAGGAGCGCCGGTACTATGATAACCAGATCGACGTCTGCTGTGACCACATCCGGGACGTCCTGAGTGAGTTGAAACAGGAGTAAGCACATGGCGTTTGAAGGACTGACCGAAAAGCTCTCTGCCACGTTCAAACGGCTGCGGGGCAAGGGTAGGCTGACCGAGAGCGACGTCAAGGAGGCCATGCGGGAGATCCGGGTGGCTCTGCTGGAGGCCGACGTCAACTTCAAGATCGTCAAGCAGTTCGTGGCCACCGTCACCGAGCGGGCCGTGGGCGCCGACGTTCTGGAGAGCCTCACCCCCGCCCAGATGATTGTCAAGATCGTCAATGAGGAGCTCACCGCCCTCATGGGCAGCGAGAGCGCCAAGCTGGCCGTCAACCCCAAGCCCCCCACCGTGGTCATGCTGGTGGGCCTCAACGGCGCGGGCAAGACCACCAACGGCGCCAAGCTGGCGGGATTTATGAAAAAACAGGGCAAGCGGCCCCTTCTGGTGGCCTGCGACACCTTCCGGCCCGCGGCCATCACCCAGTTGGAAGTGGTGGGCGGCCAGGTGGATGTGCCCGTGTTCCAGATGGGGCTGGGCGACCCCGTAGACATCGCCAAGGCGGGCATCGAGCACGCCCGCAAGCATGGAAACGACCTGGTGTTCATCGACACCGCCGGTCGACTCCATGTGGACGAGGAGCTGATGAACCAGCTCAAGGACATGAAGGCCGCCATTAACCCCGATGAGATCCTCCTCATCGTGGACGCCATGATCGGCCAGGACGCGGTGAACGCCGCCAAGACCTTTGACGAGGCCCTGGACATCACCGGCGTCATGCTCACCAAGCTGGACGGCGACGCCCGGGGCGGCGCGGCCCTCTCCATCCGGGCCGTGACCGGCAAGCCCATCAAATTCGTGGGCGTGGGCGAGAAGCTGGATCAGGTGGAGGTGTTCCACCCCGACCGCATGGCCTCCCGCATCCTGGGCATGGGCGACGTGCTCTCCCTCATTGAGAAGGCCCAGGAGAACTTCGACGCCAAAAAGGCCGCCGAGCTGGAGCAGAAGCTCCGTAAGAATAAATTCACCCTATCCGATTTTTATGACCAGCTGGTGCAGGTCAAGGGCATGGGTTCCCTCAGCGACATCGCCGGGATGCTCCCCGGCATGAACGGCAAGGCCCTGGAGGGGGCCGTGGTGGACGAGAAGGCATTGAGCCGTACCGAGGCCATCATCCTCTCCATGACCCCGGAGGAGCGGGAAAACCCCAGCATCCTCAACAACAGCCGGAAAAAGCGTATCGCCGCCGGGTCCGGGACCCAGGTGGTGGACATCAACCGGCTGCTCAAGCAGTTCGACATGATGCAGCAGATGAGCCGCCAGTTCTCCGGCGGGAACCTGAAGCGCAAGGCCGGACTGTTCGGAAAGCTGAAGGGCGGCATGAAGCTCCCCTTCTGATTTGGGTTGGTACACGCACTGCGTTGACCATAGAGATGTTTTAGAGATTTATGGAGGTGAATCACCATGGTTAAAATCCGTCTGCGTCGTATGGGCGCCAAGAAGGCTCCCTTCTATCGTATCGTGGTCGCCGATTCCCGTTATCCCCGGGACGGCCGTTTCATCGAGGAGATCGGCACTTACAACCCCCTGACCAATCCTGCCGAGCTGAAGGTGGACGCCGAGCGCGCTCAGGCCTGGATCAAGACCGGCGCTCAGCCCACTGAGACCGTGAAGGCTCTGCTGAAGAAGGCCGGCATCTAATGGAGGGCCCTGGCCAAATGAAGGAATTGCTCACTTACATCGCCCGGAATCTGGTGGACCACCCCGACGCGGTGGAGGTCACCGAGCATCCCGGCGATGGCGGGACCGTCCTGGAGCTCCGGGTGGCTCCTGAGGATATGGGCAAGGTGATCGGCCGTCAGGGCCGCATCGCCAAGGAGATCCGTGCGCTC
>DYBS01000058.1:0-6295 GCA_019418525.1 Clostridiales bacterium | reverse complement strand
GCCGCTTTTTGCATCCCACGGGACTGTGGAACGGAGGATTTTTTATGAAAAACCAATTTCTCGAGGCCGGGGAGATCGTCAACACTCACGGCATCCAGGGCGAGGTGAAGATCGTCCCCTGGTGCGATACGCCGGAGTTCCTCTGCGGCTTTGATACGCTCTATATCGACGGCGCGCCGGTGAAGGTCCGCGCCGCCCGGGCCCACAAGGGCAATGTGCTGGCCCGGCTGGAGGGCGTGGACGATGTGAACGCCGCCATGCGCCTGAAGGGCAAGCGGGTGTCCATCGACCGCACCGGCGTGGAGCTGCCCGATGGGCGTCACTTCATCGCCGACCTCATTGGCCTCACCGTCATTGACGACGACACCGGCACCGAGCTGGGGGCCATCGCCGACGTGCTCACGCCCCCTGCCCACGAGGTCTATGTGGTCCGGGGCAAGGGCAAGGAATACCTCATCCCCGCGGTGGACGCCTTCCTCCGTGGGACCAATGTGGAGGAGGGCTGGGTCCGGGTCCACCTCATTGAAGGGATGGAGAGCTGATGTACCGCATCGATATTCTCACCCTCTTTGACGAGACGGTGGGCGACATGATGAACGAGTCCATTCTGGGCCGGGCCCAGGAGCGGGACCTGATCCGCATCGAGGCCCACCAGATCCGGGACTACACCCTCAACAAGCAGAAGCAGGTGGACAATTACCCCTACGGCGGCGGCCGGGGCGCGGTGATGCAGGCCGACCCCCTGTTCCACTGCTGGGAGCACGCCAAGAGCCTGGGGGAGGGCCCCACCCGCACCATCTACCTGTCCCCCTGTGGCAAGACCTTCACTCAGGCTGACGCCAAGCGGCTGAAGGCGGATTATAACCACCTGATCCTGGTCTGCGGCCACTACGAGGGCATCGACGAGCGCTTCATTGAGGAGTGTGTGGACGAAGAGATTTCATTGGGCGACTTCGTCCTCACCGGCGGCGAGCTGCCCGCCATGTGCGTGGCCGACGCGGTGGCCCGGCTGGTGCCCGGGGTGCTGCCCGACCCGGAGTGTTTTGAGGAGGAGAGCCACTGGAACGGTATGCTGGAGTACCCCCAGTACTCCCGGCCTGAGGAGTGGCACGGCCGGAAGGTGCCCGCCATTCTTCTCTCCGGCCACCACGCCAACATCGCCCGCTGGCGGCGCAAGCAGTCCATCCTCCGCACCCGGGACCGGCGGCCCGACCTGTACGCCAAGCTGGACCTGAGCAGCAAGGCCGATCAGAAGATTTTGCGGGAGATCGCCGAGGAAGAGGCGGGGCGGTAAGAAACGACCGGTTCCGCTTTACTTTCGGCCACGGCCGTGCTACAATAGCAGCAAACGCCAATCTGATTTTTAAAATGATATCAAGGAATGGTTAATATGAGTTTTAAGATCGTTGTGGACAGCTGCTGTGATCTGAGCCCCGCTATGCTCAGCGATCCCTGTTTTGTCTCGGTGCCCCTGACCATCCAGGTGGGGGAGGAGACTATTGTGGACGACGCGGCCTTTGACCAGGCCAGTCTCCTGTGGAAGATGAAGCAGTGTCCCACCGCCCCCAAGTCGGCCTGCCCCTCTCCGGCGGACTATCTGAGCGCCTTTGAGGCAAGCGGTGCCGACGACATCTATGTGGTCACTCTGTCGGCCCTCTTGTCCGGGTCCCACAACAGCGCGGCCCAGGCCCGGCTGCTGTATCTGGAGGACCACCCCGCCAGCAACGTGCACATCTTCAACTCCTGCTCGGCCTCCTCGGGAGAGGTGCTCACCGCCCTGAAGGTGCGGGAGCTGGCGGAGTCGGGGATGCACTTTTCCTCCGTGGTGAACCAGGTCTCCCGCTACATCGACGAGATGCAGACCTTCTTTGTGCTGGAGACGCTGGACAATCTGCGCAAGAACGGCCGTCTGACCCGACTGCAGAATATCGTCACCAGCACCCTGCGTATCAAGCTCCTGATGGGCTCCACCCCCGAGGGGGAGATCTGCAAGCGGGGCCAGGCCATGTCCATTCGCCAGGCTCTGAGCAAAATGGTGGACCTCATGGCCGCCGACCCCAGCCACAAGGGCAAGCCCCTGTGCATCACCCACTGCAACTGCCTGGAGCGGGCCTTCCAGCTCAAGGAAATGGCCCTGAAATCCTGCCAGTTCTCCGACATCCTCATCTGCGAGACCGGTGGCATCTCTACGGTTTACGCCAACGACGGCGGCATCGTGGCTGCGTTCTGAATGTATGAAAAGCGCCTGGAAACGGAGTTTCCGGGCGCTTTTGACGTAATAATCAGGTTAGAACAGGTGGCTCTCTTCCTCTTCCTCCTCGGGGAGGAGAAGAGGCTCCAGCAGGTGTGGGAGGAGCCGGGGCAGGGGACAGGACGGGCCGTCCCGCTGAAGGGGGTCCATGCGAAAGACCGACAGCAGCAGTCCCAGAAGGGCGAAGTCCACCACCATGGAGGTGGGCCCATAGGAGAAGAAGGGGAGAGGCAGCGCCGACCCGAAAGGGAAGAGGGCGGCGTTCTGGAGCCAGCAGGCCCCGGCCTGGAAGAAGAGGGGGAGGAAGAGGCTCAGGGCCAGGAGTTTTCCCGTGGTGCTGCGGAGTTTTCGAATCCGCCACAGGCACAGCCCGGAGAAGAGCAGGATGCCCGCCAAGGCCGCCAGCATCACGGGACGGCCCAGCTGGGCGCTGAGGGTGAGGAGAGTGTAGCCCGGGTCCTGGCAGAGAAAGGAGGAGTTATACACCTCCGCCGCCTCGGCGCTGCCTTCCCACAGGAGGTTCCGGATGAGCAACGTCTGCCAGCCGTAGCCATTGGGGTCCAGCTCCGGGTGGACAAAGTAGCGCATGCGGTCGGAAAAGGCCAGGAACTGGACGGCCCAGGCGGTACACAGGGCGGTGGGGGCCCACAGGCTCACCAGCCCCACCCAGGGTTTTCCGCGGAACCTGCCCGCCATCACCGCCGCCGAGGCGGTGAGCAGCATGGTCCCGCCCAGAAACAGAGCGGTGGTGAAGCTGGGGACCAGCGCGGCTGGGGCGGTCAGAAGGAACATCAGCGGCGTGAGCGCGCACAGCAACCCGCCGTGCATCCCCCGCAGGGCCAGCAGCACCAGGGCAAAGAGCAGGGGGAGGAACAGGCTGGGGTAGAGGAGCCATGTGGGGGCTGCGCCGGTGGAGAGCTTGGGGGCGGCGTAGGTCAGCGTTATCAGCAGGAAGGGGAGCGCCACCGCCAGGGGAACGGCCCACTTGCCCATCCGGCGGGCCAGGGTCCCCAGGTCCACCAGCCGCAGCAGGGCCATGGCCGCCAGCCCGAGCAGCAGTCCCGCCCAGTAGCGCAGGGGGGAGCCGCCGGTGAGGGCAGGGATCAGGGCCGCCCCGGCCAGGCTCACCGCCAGGGCAAAGACCGCCGGAGCCAGGGAGCGAGCGGGGCGGTGGAGGGCGTTGAGCTCGTCCCCCACCGGCTCCGGGTCCCCCATGTCGGCCACAGCCCGGCGCTCCGCCTCCTCGGGCGGGACGCCCTCTGCTTCCAGAGCGGCGCGCTGGTCCTCCAGGTGGCCGGAGAGTTCTTTCAGGAGATAAGTACGGGCCCGGGGCCAGCGGATGCGCTGTCCCACCCGGTCCAGATAGTCTGCGATCTCACGCGCCACAGAGCACCCCTCCCTCCAGCACGCCCTCCACGGCGGCGGCATAGTTTTTCCATTGGGTCCGCTGCTCGCCCAGAGCCTTTCGCCCACTGTCGGTAATGCGGTAATACCGCCGCACCCGGCCGCCGGGGGCCTCCTCGTCGTAGGCAATGACCCAGCCCTGGCGCTCCAGGGTGTGGAGGAGGGGATACAAGGTCCCCGCCTTCAGGTCAAAGACATGGTTGGAGCGGTTTCGTAAGGTCTCGATCATCTCATACCCGTACCGGTCCCGCTCGGAGAGGAGGGACAGCAGCAGCATCCCCAGCCCTCCGGGTGCGGAGCGTTCCTTTGGCATAGAGAACCCACCTTTCATAGATAGATTATCTATATAATAGTATAGATAGACAATCTATGCATGTCAAGAGAAAATTCCAGGTCTTACAAAGACTCCGGGGAGGAGCGGTCGGAATTCGTGGAAAGCGGCTCTGGTCAAAGTGGTTGGAATTGAGTATAATAGAAGTTACAGGCAATCGGACACGCCTCCGAAGGCCGGTCCCCTTTTGGGAGAAAAGGAGTTTTCACAACATGGCGGAAGAACTGAGAACCATTGCCTACATCTGCCCTGCCTGCCGGCAGAGTGTCATCGTACAGCGCAGCATCTTCCAGCTGGCCGCCGCCCCCAACACCCTGCCCTGCCCCTGCGGCAAGTCGGCGCTGAAGGTGGAGATGATGGGCGACCGGGTAAGGCTGGAGGTGCCCTGCGCCTACTGCGGAGAGAGCCACACCGTCACCTGCCACAGCCATGACTTTTTCCACCGGAAGGGCCTGGCCTTCTCCTGCCAGAAGTCCGGCCTGGACTGCTGCTACGCCGGAGACGAGGACACGGTCTACGCGGCTGTGAGCCGCCTGGAGGAGGCCATGGACAAGTTGGATGACGGAGCGGCCCAGCGGGGGAGCTTCCTGGACGAGGTGGTCATGCACGAGGTGTTAGAGGAACTGCGGGACATCGCCAAGCGAGGGGGAATCTCCTGTTCCTGCGGCTCCAAGGAGTGGAAAATGGCCATCCATTACAGCTCCGTGGATCTGATCTGTGCCCAGTGCGGAGGGGATCTGCGCATCCCCGCCGCCACTCAGAGCGATTTGGCGGACCTTTGCTGCAAGCAGACCCTGCGCCTGCACGGCACCCGGTCTTGAGAAGGAGGCGTTTGCCGTGTATTTTGAGTATCCGTATACCGTGAACAGCCGGGACACCGACCCCTTTGACCACTGTCGGCCCTCGGCGTTGCTGTCCATGTTCCAGGAGGTGGCCACCGAGGCGGCGGCGGCCTTCCATGTCTCCCGGGAGGAGATGCTGGAGCGCTACAATGCCTTCTGGATGCTGGCCCGCATGTGGTACCATCTGGACCGGCCCCTCCACTGGAACGAGAGCTTTACCGTCCGCACTTGGCACCGGGGCGGGAAGGGAGCCTCCATCTACCGGGACTTCGACCTCTATGAGGGGGAGAAGCGCATCGGCGAGGCGGTGTCCACCTGGGTGCTGGCCGACGCCGACACCCACAAACCCCTGCGGCTGTCCCGCATCCCAGAGCTCCAGAACACCACGGGAGAGGGGCTTTGCAAGGACAAGCTCCTCACCAAGGTGCGCCTGCCGGAGGGCATGGCTTTGGCTGAGAAGCGGCTGCTCCGGTACAGTGACGCCGACATCAACCGCCATGTGAACAACAGCAAGTATGCCGACTTTGCCTGCGACGCCCTCCATCTGGAGACGCTGGGGGAGGGCAAGTACGTCTCCTCCCTCCAGGTGGGCTTTTTGGCCGAGTGCCGGCCCGGGGAGGTCCTGGAGCTCTACACCGGCCAGGCAGACGGGACATGGTATGTCCACGGCACCGACGCCGGGGAGAAAAGCCGCTTTGACGCGGCGGTGACCCTGGAGCCGTGGGCGGAAAACCGCTCTTGACAAGGAACGAATGGAATAGTAAAATAGGAAAAATTTTAGAGATAGGAGATGCACCATGGTCAACACAGACGCCAGCCAGAAGTTTACCAAGCAGGGGCTCACCTTCGACGATGTGCTCCTCGTCCCCGCCGCGAGTGACGTGCTCCCCGCGGACATCGACCTGACCACCAAGCTCACCAAGAAGATCACCCTGAACATCCCCCTGATGAGCGCCGCCATGGATACGGTCACCGAGTCCCGCATGGCCATCGCCATCGCCCGTGAGGGCGGCATCGGAATCATCCACAAGAATATGACCATCGGCCAGCAGGCCGAGCAGGTGGATATGGTCAAGCGCTCGGAAAACGGCGTCATCACCAACCCGTTCTGGCTGGCGCCCGGACACACTCTGGCCGAGGCGGACGAGCTCATGGCCAAGTACCGCATCTCCGGCGTGCCTATCTGCGATAACGGAAAGCTGATCGGCATCATCACCAACCGGGACATGAAGTTCGAGACCGATATGAACCAGCTCATCGACAACGTGATGACCAAGGAGAACCTGGTCACCGCCCGGGAGGGCATCACGCTGGAGGAGGCCAAGGACATTCTGCGCCGCCACAAGGTGGAGAAGCTGCCTATCGTGGACGAGAATTTCCACCTGAAGGGCCTCATCACCATCAAGGACATTGAGAAGGCCACCGTGTACCCCAACTCCGCCCGCGACGAGAAGGGCCGCCTGCTGG
>DYBS01000057.1 GCA_019418525.1 Clostridiales bacterium | reverse complement strand
GGCATGAAGGACCCCTTTGAGGAGATCGCCCAGGCCTTTGAGACCGAGACTGGCTGCAAGATGGAGGTCACCTATGCCAACGCCGCCCAGATCCAGACCCAGATCAACACCGCCCAGGAGGGCGACTTCTTCATCGCCGGCTCCGAGCAGGAGGTGAAACCGGTGGCTGATCTGGTGGAGAGCTCCACCCCCCTGGTGCGCCACATCCCCGTCATCGCCGTGCAGAAGGGGAACCCGCTGAACATCACCGGCCCCGCCGACCTGGCCAAAGACGGCGTGCGCCTGGTCATCGGCGACCCGGAGGCCACCCCCATCGGTAAGATCGCCCAGCAGCTCTTCACCGACTATGGCATCGCCGACACGGTGGACATCGTCTCCAACACCGCCACCGCCCCGGCCATGACCACCGCCATCACCGCCGACGAGGCCGACGCCATCATCGTGTGGAAGGAGAACGTGAACACCGACGAGGCCGATATCGTGGACTGCGCCGAGATGGAGGCCTATGTCAAGACCATCCCCGCCGCCCGGCTCACCTGCTCCGACGACGCCGAGGCCGCCGACGGCCTGATGGACTTTTTAAACAGCGACGCCGCCCACGCGATCTGGACCAGCTTCGGCTATGAGCTGGCGGAGGGCTAAGGAGACACACCGCCGGAAACGGCGGCTCCAGCCCTTTGAGTACGCCTTTGCCGCCGTGCTCCTTCTGGCCGTCCTCTTCGTCGCCTGGAACCTGTGGGCCATCCTGGCGGGGGGCCTCCCCCACCTGGGCCGGGCCCTGGCCTCGCCGGAGACCCGCTTTGCCCTCGGTCTGAGCGTCACCACCGCCACGGTGTCCAGCTTCCTCTGTATGGCCCTGGCCATCCCCTGCGCCTACTGCGTCACCGCCGCCCCCCTCCCCGGGCGGCGGTTCGCGCGGGCAGTGCTGGAGCTGCCCATGTCCCTGCCCTATCTGGTGCTGGGCCTGGCCCTCCTCACCGTCTTTTCCTCCCCCTTCGGGAAGGCCCTGAAGGAAGCGGGCCTGCGCATCGTCTTTGACCCCAAGGGTATCGTGGCCGCCCACCTGCTGGTCAATCTCCCCTTTGTGGTCCATCTGGTATCCGACGCCTTTGAGCGCCTGGACCCGGAGCTGGCCCTCACTGCCCAGACCCAGGGGGCCACCCGCTTCCAGGCCTTCCGCTACATCACCCTGCCTCTATGCCGCCCCGCTCTGGTATCCGCCTTTCTGCTGGCCTGGAGCCGGGGGCTTGGGGAGTTCGGGGCCACCCTCATGCTGGTGGGGGTCACCCGGATGAAAACCGAGACCCTCCCCGCCAGCATCTATCTCAATATCTCCACCGGCGACAACGGCATGGCCCTGGCCACTGCCGTGCTGCTGCTCTTCCTCTCCCTGGCCGCCCAGGGGGTGGGCCGTCTGGCCGGTGGGAAAGGAGCTGACTTCACATGACCGCTCACAACCTCTATGAGACGCTGCGGCAGTCCTTCCGGGACATCCTGGAGCAGGAGGGCCTCAGCGCCGACGACATCGCCATCGCCGCCCGGGGCCTCACCCCCCAGGAGGCCATCGGCAACACCCAGCGGAAGGATTTCCCCATCCTCACCGGAAAAGAAGTCATGCTCATGGCTACCTTCCGGGGCGCCAAGGGGCAGGCCTTTACCGACGCCCCCGCCCAGTTCTCCGGGCCCCTGAGCCAGCTGCTGGAGGGGGACCTGGACGGCGACCCCCACGCCCGGGGGCTCTTCATTGCCTCCCTCAACGCGGTAATGAAGTACCTGGGAAAAGCGAACAACACCGTCCACTGCAAGGACGGCGGTCCGGAGTTCTGTGCCCGCCACATGGCAAGCTGGGTGGGGGAGACCTACGGAACGCCCAAAATCGCCCTGGTGGGCCTCCAGCCCTCCCTCATCGCCGCCCTGTCCCAGCGCTTTGAGGTGCAGGTGCTGGACCTCAATCCGGACAACATCGGCAAGGTAAAGGACGGCTGTCCCGTCCGGGACGGCGGCACCGACCGGGAAGAGGTGGTCGGCTGGGCCGATCTGGTGCTGTGCACCGGCAGCACACTCTGTAACGGCACCATCGTAGACTTCCTGGACCTTCCGAAAGAGGTGGTGTTCTTCGGCACCACGCTGTCAGGCGCCGCGCCCATCCTGGGGCTGAAGCGGGCCTGCTTTGCGGATGCCAGTTTTGCGGAGCAGGCGGGGTAAGTGAAAGAAAAACGCGTTCCTCCAGCTGGAGGAACGCGTTTTTTCATGTTCAGCGTTTGGAACGCCGGGGAAATGTGCTCGCCGCACAGGCGTCCTGCGGCCACCTGGTTTTGCCGGCAGTACAACAGGTCCTTCATAGGCACCAAGCCTGGTTTTTGTTCTGCCGTGCCAGCGCAATCCCTCCGCAGTGGAAGATAAGCCGGGGTGCGCCTTGGGGGAGTCCAGAGGGGGGTATCCCCCCTCTGGGCTTTCTTTCCCACCGCTTTCTTTGCAAAGAAAGCGGTGCTCCCGCCGAGTAGGCGCGTCCCCCGCCCGGCGAGGGCAAACTCCTTTACGACAGTTGGAACTGTCCGGTATAGAGCCGGTAATACCGCCCCTTCTGGTCCAGGAGCTGCTGATGGTCGCCCTTCTCCTGGATCTCGCCGTGCTCGATGACCACGATGCAGTTGGAGTTGCGCACGGTGGAGAGCCGGTGGGCGATGACGAACACGGTGCGGCCCTCCATGAGGGCGTCCATGCCCTGCTCGATGTGCCGCTCGGTGCGGGTGTCGATGGAGGAGGTAGCCTCGTCCAGGATCATCACCGGGGGATCGGCCACGGCGGCCCGGGCGATGGCCAGCAGCTGCCGCTGGCCCTGGGAGAGGTTGGCGCCGTCGCCGGTGACCATGGTGTTGTACCCGTCGGGCAGGCGGCGGATGAAGGAGTGGGCGTTGGCGCTCTTGGCGGCGGCGATGCACTCCTCGTCGGTGGCGTCCAGGCGGCCATAGCGGATGTTGTCCATGATGGTGCCGGTGAAGAGGTGGGTGTCCTGGAGCACCGCGCCCAGGGAGCGGCGCAGGTCGTCCTTGCGGATGGCCTTTACATCGATGCCGTCGTAGGTGATGAGGCCGCCCTCGATCTCATAGAACCGGTTGATGAGGTTGGTGATGGTGGTCTTGCCCGCGCCGGTGGAGCCCACGAAGGCGATCTTCTGGCCGGGGTTGGCATAGACCGACACGTCCTTCAAAATCCGTTTACCGGGGACATAGGAGAAGTCCACGTGGCTGAAGCGTACCGCGCCCTTGAGCTCAGTGAGGTAGTAGTCCTCGCCGGGGACGTTGCGCACGGTGCCCCGGATGATGTGCAGGGCGGTACACCCGTCGTGGTCGGGGTACTTCCACGCCCAGCCGTGTCCGGCCAGTGTGGACAGGTCCTCCACCCGGGTGAGGGTTCCGTCTTCCTCCACCCGGACCCAGATGCCCTCGTCGGAGTCCTGGCCGGGGGGCAGGAGCTGGATGGCCCCGTTCTGGCGCACCGCCTGGCCCAGCTCCACCGGGGAGCCGTCGGCCTTCAGCAACACGGGTACCAGGCTCATACCGGCATTGCGGGGGACCTTCCAGGCCCAGGTGTGGGGCCGGCCGGTACCGGTATAGGCGGAGAGAGTGCCGTTTTCGTCCTTCTCTGCGCCCACCAGGGTGACGCTGCCCTCATCCACCTCGGGGGTGGTGTCCATGACCTCGAAGATGCGCTCCGCACCCGCCAGGGCGGAGAGGAGGGTGGTCATCTGCTGGGAGATCTGGTTGAGGGGCTGGCCCACCTGCTTGGAGTAGTTGAGGTACACCACCAGGCCGCCCAGGTCAAAGCCCTGGAGCACCGACAGGAGCCCGCCGAAGGCGGCGGTGAGGGCGTAGCTGATGTTCATGAGGTTGCCGGAGACCGGCATGATCATGGTAGAGTAGAAGTTGGCCTTCTGGGCCGCGTCCCGGTAGGCCTCGTTGAGGACCCGGAACTGCTCCTTGGCCTCCTCCTCGTGGGTGAAGGCCTTGACCACCTTCAAGCCCTCGATGATCTCCTGGATGTCGCCGTTCACCGCGCCCAGGGTGGCCTGCTGCTGCTGGTAGAAGCGGCGGCTGCGGCCGCCCAGCTTGCGGAACAGGCCCATGGTGACCACCAGGATCACGGCGGTGACCAGGAAGAGCTTCCAGTTGATGAAGAGCATCATGGCCACCAGGCCAATGAACATGAGGACGCTGGAGCACAGGGACACCACGCTCTGCTCCAGAGCCAGCTGCACGTTGTCGGCGTCGTTGGTGAAGCGGCTCATCAGCTCTCCGTGGGGGTGCTGGTCAAAGTAGGCGAGGGGCAGGTTCTGGAGCTTGTCGAAGAGGTCCTTACGCAGGCGGTTGACGCCCCGCTGGGCCAGGCGCACCATGGTGGCCGACTGGCCGTAGGTAGCCAGGCACCCCAGCAGGTAGATCCCCACCAGCACCAGGATCGCCCGGCCCAGGCCGGCGAAATCAGTGCAGCCGCTGTAAATAAAGTCGTTGATGATGCCCCGCATCATGTAGGAGCCGCCGATGTTGGTGCCCACTGAGACGATGAGGCATCCCAGCACCGCCAGCAGCGGCAGCTTGCTGCGGGTGAGGTAGCCCACCAGGCGGGCAATGGTCTTGCCCAGGTTCTTGGGCTTTTGATAGCCCCCGCGGGGGGCGCGATTGGGTCCGGGCATTATTCTCCCACCCCTTCCTGCTGAGACTGATAGATCTCCTGATAGATGGTGCTGGTGCGCAGCAGCTCCTCATGGGTGCCCCGGGCGGCGATGTGGTCGTCCTCCAGGATGAGGATCTCGTCGGCGTACTGCACCGAGGAGATGCGCTGGGCGATGATGATGACGGTGGTGTCCTTCAGGTTCTTCTGGAAGGACTCCCGGATGGCGGCCTCGGTGGCGCTGTCCACGGCGGAGGTGGAGTCGTCCAGGATGAGGACGGCGGGCTTGCGCAGCATAGCCCGGGCAATACACAGGCGCTGCTTCTGGCCGCCGGAGACGTTGACACCGCCCTGGGACAGGTTGGTGTCGAAGCCGTTGGGCAGGCCCATGATGAAGTCGTAGGCCTGGGCGTCCTTGGCGGCCTGGATCATCTCCTCCTCGGTGGCGTTGGGGTCGCCCCAGAGGAGGTTCTCCCGCACCGTGCCGGTGAAGAGGACGTTGTTCTGGAGCACCATGCCGATGCGGCTGCGCAGCTCCTCCAGGGGGTAGTCCCGCACGTCTACCCCGTCCAGCAGCACCGCGCCGCCGGTCACGTCGTAGAAGCGGGGGATCAGGTTGACGAGGGTGGACTTGCCGGTGCCGGTGCCGCCCACGATGGCCACAAACTGGCCGGGCTTTACGTCAAAGCTGATGTGGGAGAGCACGTCGTCGCCGGTGCCGGTGGCCACGTACTTGAAGGACACGTCCCGGAACTCCACCTCGCCCCGGGGCGCGGGCAGTACCTTCTCCGCCGCGCCGGGCTTATTCTCCACCGAGGGCTCGGTGTTCAGGACCTCATTGATGCGGTGGGCGCAGGCCTGGGACCGGGAGAGCTGCAACAGGGACATGGCCACCATCATGACGCTCATGAGGATCTGGACGATGTAGTTGATGAAGGCCTGGAGGCTGCCCAGATCAAAGGTGCCCCCCATGACCATCCGCCCGCCGAAGTAGAGCACCGCTACGGTGGCGCCGTTGAGGGCCAGCATCATCACCGGCAGAATGGCGATGACCCGCAGGCCCACGGCCAGGGCGGCGTCGGTGAGCTCGTCGTTGGAGCGGCGGAACTTCTCCCGCTCGTGGCCCTCCCGCACGAAGGCCTTTACCACCCGGATGGCCACCAGGTTCTCCTGGAGGGTGTTGTTCAGGTGGTCGATGCGCTTCTGCATGGTCTCAAAGAGCTTGATGCACACCTTCATCAAAAGAGCAATCACGATGCACATGAGGGGGATCACCACCACCAGCACCAGGGCCAGCGGGGCGTTGAGGACCAGGCTGATGATCAGGGCGGCAATGAGCATCACCGGCGCGCGCACCAGCATTCTGAGGCCCATGGCCAGCATCATGGTCATGGCGTTGACGTCGTTGGTCATGCGGGTGATGAGGGAGGCGGAGGAGAAACGGTCGATGTCGGCGAAGGAGAACTCCTGCACCTTGTCGAAGAGACACTGGCGCAGGTTTCCGCCAAAACCCTGACTGGCCCGGGCGGCGTACTTGGAGGCCAGTACGCCGCAGGCCATGGCGATGAGGGCCAGCAGCAGCATGAGAGCTCCCAGTTGGAAAATGTAGGTGACATTTCCCTGGGGAATGGCCACGTCCACGATTTCGGACATGACCAAGGGGAGCAGCAGCTCGCAAATGACCTCCAGAATGATAAGAATGGGGGCCTTGACGGCGTCTTTCTTATAGCCCTGGAGGTGGGTCAAAAACAGTTGAAGCAACGAAACCAAACCTGCCTTTCTGTACTAGGGATTGCGGAGATTGTCCAGCATCTTGCGGAAGAGACGGCGCATCTGCTCCTTTTCCTCTTCGCTCAGGCCCCGGGCCATGCGCATATTCACCCGCTGAAAGCAGCCGGTGCAGGCCTCCACAGCCCGCTGGCCCTTCTCAGTGAGGCTCACCCGATTGCGCCGGGCGTCCCCGGGCTCGGGCTCCCGGTGGATGTACCCCCGCTTTTCCAGCGATTTCAGCGACGTAGTCACCGCCGCCGGGGAGACCTCCAGCCGCTGGGCCAGCTCCCGCTGCGTGAGGCCCTGATCCTGGGCCGCGCCCTGCAGGATGCACAGCAGCAGGGGATGGCTCACCTCATGGAGCCCTGCGGCGTCCAGCTCAGCCTGTACCGCACCGCGGTAGGCCTGCCGGAGGTGCTGAGCCAGCATCTCCTGGTGTTCCTGGGGCATATCTGTCCTCCTCTCCATTCGTTAACGTGTTAATTATTTTAGCACCGGCTTTCTGATTGTCAAGGCCCCCTTAAACAGATTCAAAAACTGTTCATAAAGACCGGCTGTGTCCACAAAATAAGGAACGTTTGTTTGACTTCTTTTGGAACCTGTGATACACTCACGTTGTATCCGTATCTACCGGGAAGGAGGCGCGCCATGAGCAAGCTCACCGCAAAACAGCAGAAGATCTTTGACTACATCCAGCAGTTCACCGCCGAGCACGGGTACCCCCCCTCGGTGCGGGAGATCGGGGCCGCCGTGGGGCTGAAGAGCCCCTCTACCGTCCATTTTCATCTGAAGGGCCTGGAGGAGGCCGGCATGATCACCAAGGCCGAGGGCAAGACCCGGGCCATCACCGTGGTGGATCACTCCGCCTCGGAGCCCCCCGCCAACCAGGTCCCTGTGGTGGGCAACGTGGCCGCCGGCGCCCCTATTCTGGCCGAGCAGCACATCGAAGATTATCTCACCTTTGACACCGGGAATCACCCGGAGGAGTATTTTGCCCTGCGGGTGCGGGGGGAGTCCATGCTGGGCGCCGGCATCCTGCCCGGGGACCTGGTGGTGGTCCACAGCCAGCAGGAGTGCCACAACGGCGAGATCGTGGTGGCACTTTTTGAGGACGAGGCCACGGTAAAGACCCTCCGCCGCAAGGACGGTAAGACCTGGCTCATGCCGGAGAACCCGGACTATCAACCCATCGACGGCACCTATGCCCAGCTGCTGGGCAAGGTGGTGGCCGTGGTCCGGCGGTACTGATGGACCTGCTTTTCTTTCATACCTCCCTGGGGCCCATGGCCCTGGCGGAGGAGGACGGGGCCCTCATCCGGCTGTATCTGCCCGGGGAGGGGACGCCCCGTCTGATGCCGAGGGAAACACCGCTGCTGCGGGAGGGCCGGGAGCAGCTCCTCGCCTACCTGCGGGGGGAACTTAAAGCCTTCGATCTGCCCCTCGATCCCCGGGGCACCCCCTTCCAGCGCGCCGTGTGGGAGGGGCTCCGGCGCATCCCCTATGGGACCACCTGCACCTACGGGGAGCTGGCCGCGCGCATCGGCACCCCCAAAGCCGTCCGGGCCGTGGGACAGGCCAACCACCGCAACCCTCTGCCCATTTTCATACCCTGCCATCGGGTCATCGGGAAAAACGGGGCCCTCACCGGCTACGCCGGGGGTCTGGAGCTGAAACGAAGTCTGTTGGAACTGGAGGGAATGGTATGAAGAAGCTGTTTTCCGCCGCGGATTCCTACATTGCGGAGATGAACTGGAAGGACATGGCCCTGGTGAAGTTCTGCCTGTGCTCCATGGGCATGCTGCTGGGCCTGGCCGCCCCCAAAAAGTTCCGCAAGTGGGCGGCTCTGGGGGCCGCCGTCCTCTTCGTGGCCACCTATATCCCCATCATGCTGAAATTCCTGCCCCATCTGGGCCGTGCCCTGGGGGGCGGAGAGGAGTAACCTTTGAAACTCATTTCCTGGAATGTCAACGGCCTGCGGGCCTGTCTCAACAAGGGCTTTCTGGACTTTTTCCAGCGGGAAGCCCCCGATGTCCTGTGCTTGCAGGAGACCAAGCTCCAGCCCCACCAGATCGAGCTGGACCTGCCCGGCTACCACCAGTACTGGAACAGCGCCGAGAAGAAGGGCTATTCCGGCACCGCCCTCTTCACCAAGAGCGAACCCCTGGCCGTCACCTACGGCATCGGCATCCCCGAACACGACACCGAGGGGAGAGTCATCACCGCCGAGTATGAGGGCTTTTACCTGGTGTGCTGCTACACCCCCAACGCCCAGCGGGGCCTGACCCGTCTGGACTACCGCATGTTGTGGGAGGATGCCTTCCGGGTCTATCTGAAGGGCCTGGATGAAAAAAAGCCGGTCATCCTCTGCGGCGACCTGAACGTGGCCCATCAGGAGATCGACCTGAAAAACTTCAAGACCAACCGGGGCAACGCCGGCTTCACCGACGAGGAACGGGGGAAGATGACGGAGCTGCTGGACGCCGGGTTCGTGGACTCCTTCCGCTATCTCTACCCCGACGTCACCGGGGCCTACTCCTGGTGGTCCTACATGTACCACGCCCGGGAGAACAACGCGGGGTGGCGCATCGACTATTTTATTTGCTCCCAGCGGCTGAAAGACCGCATCGCCGACAGTAAAATTCTCGCCGACGTGATGGGCAGTGACCACTGCCCCGTGGAGCTGGACCTGCGGGAGGAGCCATGACCAAGACGGAAGTGCTGGACAAGCTGGCCCGGGACGGGGAGGAGCGGCTCCTTCTGGCCCGGGCCCTGGACAAGCTGGACACCGCCCGGCGGAAGAACATCCCCGCCTGCACCGGCTTTTTGTCCCCCGCCGAGCGGGTGAGTGTGGAAAACCTCATCGCCGCCAATGGCCACCCGTCCCACCTCTTCTTCGGTGGGTACGAAGGGGCCGAGCGCACGGTGTGCGTCTTTCTCCCCGACTGGCAGGAGCCGGAAGATTTTCTGGCCCTCGCCGAGGATGGGCCCATTGCCGCCCTGCGGTGCACTTTCCGGGCGGAGGAGAAGCTCACCCACCGGGATTTTCTGGGCTCCATCCTGGGCCAGGGCATCACCCGGGAGAAGGTGGGGGACCTGCTGGTGGGAGAGGGGAAGTGCGACCTCATCGTGCTGCGGGAGCTCTCGGACTACCTCCTCCAGAACCTGGACAGCGCCGGGCGGGTGCGGCTGAAGGTGGCCGCCATCCCCCTGGCCGAACTGGAACCCCCGGTGGTGCAGGTCAAACACATCCGGGACACCGTAGCCACCCCCCGGCTGGACGCCATCGTGGCCGCCGCCTTTTCCACCTCCCGTGGAAAAGCCGCCGACTTCATCTCCGCCGGCCGGGTGCAGCTCAACCACCGGGAGTGCACCAAGTCCGACAAGCTGGTGGAAGAGGGGGACACCCTCTCCTGCCGGGGACTGGGCAAGGCTGTGGTGAAGTCCCTGGGAGGCCTGTCGAAAAAAGGCCGCGTGATGGTAGAGCTGGAGCGCTACCTGTAAACTATCTGGAAGGAGCAACGACATGATCACCCAAGAGCAGATCGCCCGCATCAATGAGCTGGCCCGGAAGGCCAAAACTTCTGAGGGCCTCACCCCTGAGGAAGTGGAGGAGCGGGACATCCTCCGCAAAGCCTATGTTGCCTCCGTGCGGGCCAACCTAGTGGGCCAGTTGGAGAACACCTATATCGTGGAACCCGACGGCACCAAGCACCGCCTGACCCACAAGGACGACTGACGATTTTGCCCCCGACCGCCCTGTGCGGTCGGGGGCAAATATGATTTGCTTGTGTCTTTGCCTCCGACCTGCTACCATGAACGCAGAAAAACCACATGAGGAGGCCCCAGACATGAACGACATCGCCGCAAACCTGAAAGCCCTGCGCAAGGAAAAGAAGCTCTCCCAGGAGGCCCTGGCCCAGGCCCTGCACGTCACCCGCCAGACGGTCTCCGCCTGGGAGCGGGGGGTGGCCCGGCCCGATGTGGACACCCTGCTCCGCTTGGCCCAGGTGCTGGAGGTAGACCCGGAGCGGCTGCTCTACGGCGGCGAGCGCCCCCAGGCCGCGCCCCGCTACCGCACCGTCCCCCTCTGGCCGGTGCTGGCGGTGATCCCAATTTTTTATTTGGTGGTGTTCTGGGTATTCCCCCTGTTCTTTCAGGGGCTCTTCCATCCCTTTGACGATACCGCAATCCTCCTGTGCGGACAGCTCTTTCTGGCCATGCTGGTGATCTTTTGCTATTGCTCCCTCAAGGACGAGATCCGCAATCAGCGCTTCTACGACCGCCAGGAACGGGAGAGTACAGATGAGAATGCACCACAGGGATGAGTTAGCGACAAGAAAAGAGGGCATTGCAGAGTAAAAAACACTCTGCAATGCCCTCTTTGTTTGGCTTATATACCGGGAGCCCGGAATATTTGTCCTCGCCGGACGGGCGTCCTGCCCGGACAGGGCACCGCTTTCTTTGCAAAGAAAGCGGTGGGAAAGAAAGCCCAGAGGGGGGAT
>DYBS01000056.1:4601-10982 GCA_019418525.1 Clostridiales bacterium | reverse complement strand
CCCCGCCGTAGGAGATGGTGATGGTGGGGGCGATCTGATTGCCGTCCTCGTCCACCAGAACGTCAAAGCCACCGCCCGTATACCAGCCGCCCCGGAACAGAACTTCCCCGTCCCGCCGGACCTCCACGCCGGTGAGGACGTCACTCATATCGTGATCCTTCGGTACGGCGGAGGAATCTTCCGTAACGGTATAGGTGACGGGAATGCTGTCGCCGGACTGGAACACCAGAGTTTTGTCCGGGGAGGCGGTGAAGGTCACCGGCACGCCGTCCACCTTGCCGGAGTAGACGGCGTTCTCCCCCTCCGCACGGTATCGGAGGAAGCTGTCCCGGTAGGAGATGCCCTCCATCCGGGAGAAGATGGGGTAGAGGATCGAGCAGACCACCAGAAATGCGGCCTGTAAAATCAGCAGGAACTGCTGAAAACGGCTGAGGTTCTTCCAGCGCGCCATGAAGAACGCCTCCTTTCCGGTCAGAGGGGACCGCTCAGCGACGGCGGCGGCGCGGCCGGGGCTGGCGGTTCAGCCACAGCCGCAGACCCAGGCCCACGGCAAAGAGCACCGCGCCCACCACCGCGTCTACCTGGCCGGCCCGGAGCCAGCCCAGCGCGGCGGCCTGCTGCTCCACCGAGGCGGCGTCGCCGGGGTCGGAGGAGAGCACCGCTGCAAACAGGATGCCCAGCAGCAAGAGAAGGATACCCGAAGTGATGGCGGTGGCACAGACGATCTCCAGTCGCTTTTTCATACAAACACGCCCTTTCTCTTTCGGTGGGTGGGGGCTCAGGATTGCCCCCGGAGCTCGATGATGCGGTCGCGGAGGACGGCGGCGTACTCGAATTCGAGGCGGGAACTGGCCTCCTTCATCTCCTTTTCCAGCTTGCGGATGGCGGCCTCCCGCTCGGCCTTGGTTATCTTGCCCTGGCGCTTGTTCTCCCGGTCCTGCTTCTCCTCCTCGGAGAGGCGGATGAGTTCCCGCACCGACTTGATGACCGTCTTGGGCACGATGCCGTGCTCCTGGTTGAAAGCGTCCTGCTTGGCCCGGCGGCGCTCGGTCTCGTCGATGGCCCGGCGCATGGACGGGGTGATGCTGTCAGCGTACATGATGACGAGACCCTCGGCGTTGCGGGCCGCCCGGCCGATGGTCTGGATGAGGGAGGTCTCCGAGCGGAGGAAGCCCTCCTTGTCGGCGTCCAGAATGGCCACCAGGCTCACTTCGGGCAGGTCCAGGCCTTCCCGCAGCAGGTTGATGCCCACCAGCACGTCGAAGGCGCCCATGCGCAGGTCCCGGATGATCTCCATGCGCTCCATGGTGTCGATGTCGTGGTGCATATACCGCACCCGGATGCCCGCGCCTTGGAGGTAGGTGGTCAGGTCCTCCGCCATCTTCTTGGTGAGGGTGGTGACCAGCACCCGCTCCTTCCGGGCGGTGCGCTCGTTGATCTCCCCGATGAGGTCGTCGATCTGGCCCTCCACCGGGCGGACCTCGATGCGGGGGTCCAGCAGGCCCGTGGGCCGGATGACCTGCTCCACGATCTGGCCCGACCGGGTGCGCTCATACTCGCCGGGAGTGGCCGAGACGTAGATCACTTGGTTAACTCTCTGTTCAAATTCCTCGAATTTCAACGGACGGTTATCAAATGCGCAGGGGAGCCGGAAGCCGTAGTCCACCAGGGTGGTCTTGCGGGCCCGGTCACCGTTGTACATGGCCCGCACCTGGGGGAGGGTGACGTGGCTCTCGTCGATGAAGAGGACGAAGTCCTTTGGGAAGTAGTCCAGCAGGGTGTGGGGGGGCGTGCCGGGGGCCCGGCCCTCGATGACCCGGGAGTAGTTCTCGATGCCGGAGCAGTAGCCCAGCTCCTGCATCATTTCCACGTCGTACATCACCCGCTGCTTGAGGCGCTGGGCCTCCACCAGCTTGCCCTCCTTCTCGAAGAAGGCCACCCGCTCCTCCAACTCCTTGTAGATCTCGCCGATGGCGGCGTCCATCTTCTCCTTGGGGGTGACATAGTGGGTGGCGGGCCAGATGGGCACGTGGGTCAGGTGGCGGACGGGCGCGCCGGTGACGGCGTTGACCTCGGTGATGCGGTCGATCTCATCCCCGAAGAATTCCACCCGGATGGCCGCATCCTTCCAGTAGGCGGGGAAAATCTCCACCGTGTCGCCCCTGACCCGGAACATGTTGCGCTCAAAGGCGATGTCGTTGCGCTCGTAGCGGATCTCCACCAGGCGCTTTAAAAGCTCGTCCCGCTCCATGGTGGCTCCCACCCGGAGGGAGACCATCATCTTGGCGAAATCCTCCGGCTCGCCCAGGCCGTAGATGCAGGACACTGAGGATACCACGATCACGTCCCGCCGCTCCAGGAGGGCGCAGGTGGCGGAGAGGCGCAGGCGGTCGATCTCCTCATTGGTGGCGGCATCCTTTTCAATATAGGTATCCGTGTGGGGGATATAGGCCTCGGGCTGGTAGTAGTCGTAGTAGGAGACGAAATACTCCACCGCGTTGTGGGGGAAAAACTCCTTGAACTCCGAGCACAGCTGGGCGGCCAGGGTCTTGTTGTGGGCCAGCACCAGGGTGGGGCGCTGGATGCGCTCGATGGTCTTGGCCATGGTGAAGGTTTTGCCCGAGCCGGTGACGCCCAGCAGGGTCTGCTCCTGAAGCCCCATCTCCACGCCGCGGGCCAGGGCCTCGATGGCCTGGGGTTGGTCACCCGCGGGTTGATAGTCTGATACCACCTGGAATTCCGGCATAGTTTTCCTCCTTCGGACAAAATCTGCGGGGAAAAACAGCGCGGGGCGACGTGCACCCACATCCCCCCGCGGCTGAGGCACGTCCATTGTATCAGAACGCGCGTTCTATTGCAAGTATTTACATGGACGCGAAGAAGCCGCTCTCCCGGAGGGAGACCGCGTCGTCGTCGCTGAAAATGAGGTGGTCCAGCAGCTCGATCCCCAGCTGCCGCAGCACCTCATAGAGGTGCCGGGTGGTGACCTTGTCCTCCGGCGAGGGAAAGGCCAGGCCGGAGACGTGGTTGTGGGCCAAAATCAGGTTGGTGGCGTTGAGGGAGAGGGCGGCCTCCACGATGAGGCGGGTGGTGACCTCCACGGCGTTCACGTTGCCCTCGGCCACCTGGCGCACCCCCAGCACCTTCCGCTTGCCGTCCATGCACAGCACCGCCACCCGCTCGTTCCGCGCCCCGAAAAAGCAGGGCCGCAGCAGGTCGCAGGCCACCGCCGTCCGGTCCACGATGTCCTCCAGGCTGGAGCGGGCGGCCAGATACCGCCCGCCCAGCTCCTTGACGCACTTGAGAAGCACCACGGCGTGGTCCCCCACGCCCTTCACCTTACAGAGCTCCTCCGGCGTGGCGTCCAGCACTCCGGCCAGGGAGCCGAAGCGCTCCATCAGGTCGTGGGCCAGGGGATTGGTGTCACTGCGGGGATTGGCGTAGAAGAGGAGCAACTCCAGCACCTTGTGGTCGGGAAAGGAGTCCGGCCGGGCCAGAAACTCCGTTTTCAGCCGCTGACGGTGTCCGTCGTGGATGCCCATAGCAGGCCCTCCTTACTTCCGGGCGCCGTACTCCTTCAGATACGCCTCCATCTTGCCCTTCATCTCGTCGTCAATATACACCTTGCCGTCGATCTCACGGTTGTGGAGGAAGGAAATGATCTCCTTCACGGTGACGATGGGGTAGACGGCGATGCCGTAGTCCTCCCGCAGCTCGTCCAGGGTGGAGCAGTCCTTGGTGCCCCGCTCCATGCGGTCCACGGAGACGATGAGGGCCTTCATGTGCACGTTGGCCACATGCTTGAAGAGCTCGATGGTCTCGCGCACGGCGGTGCCGGCGGTGACCACGTCCTCCACGATGACCACATCGTCCCCGTCCTGGGGCTTGTAGCCCACCATGGAGCCGCCCTCGCCGTGGTCCTTGACCTCCTTGCGGTTGAAGCAGTAGGGCAGGTCCCGCTCGTAGTTGCGGTACAGGGAGGCGGCGGCGGTGACGGCCAGGGGGATGCCCTTGTAGGCGGGCCCGAAGAGGCAGGTCACGCCGTCGGGCAGGTTCTCCTGGATGCAGGCGGCGTAGTAGTCACCCAGCTTGGCGGCCTGAGCGCCGGTCTTATAGTTGCCGGTGTTGATGAAGTAGGGGGTCTTGCGGCCGGACTTGGTGGTGAAGTCGCCGAAGGTCAGCACGCCGGAGCGCACCATAAAGGTGATGAATTCTTCTTTGTAAGTCATGGAACTCGCCCTCTCTATCCAAATATTCAGTATATTATACCACTGAAACTCTTTTCTTACAAGAGGGGAAGGGGGTGGCAAGAATGGAGTGGACAAACGGCGGCGGGGACGGTACAATAGGGAGCGGGACCACCGGTCCAAAATTTTAGGGAAAAGGAGGGCGCTTTCCATGATGAAGGTGCTCTATCTGCTCAACCACGCCGGTAAGGCGGGGACCGAGCGCTATGTGGAGACGCTGGTGCGCTACCTCAACCACACCCGGGTGGAGGCCTACTTCGCCTACAATGAGGCGGGGCTGCTGGTGGAGCGGCTGGAGGAGCTGGGCGTGCCCTGCCGCCGGATCGAGATGCGCCGCCGCTTCGATTTCCACGCGGCCAAGGAGCTAGCTGAACTGTGCCGGGAGTGGAAGATCGACCTGGTCCACTGCCACTACCTGCGGGAGCACTACACCGCGCTGCTGGCCAAGAAGTACCTGCCTGACCTGAAGGTGGTGTACACGAACCACTTCGTGCTGGAAAACGACGCCCTGACCCGCATTTCCAACCGCTGGATGGACAAGCGGCAGGACTGGATGATCGCCGTATGCAACAAGGGCAAGGAACAGCTCATCGCCAACGGCTGGAGCGGGGACCGCATTCAGGTGGTGTTCAATGCGGTGGACCCCGCCGTGTGGGCCGGCGACCGGAGCAGCTCCACCCTGCGGCAGGAGTTGGGATTGCCGGAGGACCGCTTTGTCATGCTCTGCGCCTCCCGCTTCGCCCACGACAAAGGCCACAAGTACCTCATCGACTCGGTGCGCCGTCTGAAGGACATCACCCAGGTGCCCTTTACCCTGGTGCTGGCCGGGGACGGACCTTTGCTGGAGCCCTCCAAGGAGCAGGTGAAGGAGCTGGGACTGGAGGACTGCGTCACGTTCATCGGCTTCCGCAAGGACATCAAGAACCTCTACAAGGGCTCTGATCTCTATGTAAACTCTTCCGAGCACGAGGCCCTGTCCTTCCTCATCATCGAGGCCATGGCCGCCGGACTGCCCGTCATCGCCACCGACATGGGCGGCAACTCCGACATTGTCAACGATGAGGCCGGGTGCGGCCTGCTGGTGAAGTACGACGACCCGGTGTCCATGTCCGATGCCATGAAGCGCTTCCTGGAGGACCCGGACTTCCTGGAGCAGTGTCGCCAGGGCGCTTTGCGCACCATCCAGGACAAATTTGAAATCCACAAGTGGGTGGAGCAGACCTACGGGGTCTATCAAAAAGCCATCGACAGATAGGAGAAACCCATGTCAATTGCAGAAAACAGTCTATTCCTGGGGTTCTTGCTCCGGATCTGGGCCGTGCTGACCCAGGCCTGGGGCGAGAGCGCCGTGGGGCGCTTCTTTGGGCGTATTGGCCGTGCCATCTGCGGCTGGGCCCAGGTGAGCCCCCTGTGTCAGTTCCTGTGGCGGGACGGGGCGCTGGTGCGCTCCTGGCCGCACAGTCTGGTGTGTACCGTCTTTACCGCGCTTTTAAACCTGCCCTGCGCCATCGCCCGGTGGATCTACCGCTTGGGGAAGGGCGTGTGGGATGGGAGCCTCGTGTTCCGCTTCGTCACCGCCATGGGAGGAGCTTCCTGGCTCTTCCTGGGACTTCTGGTGATGGGGATGATGCTGGTGCCCCACGACTACTGGAACAACCTCTACGGCCTCATCGGTGCGGTGGGGGTGTGCGCCCTCTTCATCATCGGCAGTGCCAATCACTCTCAGCTGCGGGTGGAGGGAGAGCGGGTGGGCCCCTATCTGCCTCTCTATCTCATCTGCATCGGTGGGGCGCTGGTGGGGAGCATCTCCACCCACCTGTCCCTGCGCTTCTTCGCTTTCCATGTTACCGCCATTTTGCTGGTGCTGCTGGCGGTGAGCGCCATCAAGAGCGTGGACGATCTGCGCCGGGTGGTAGCTCTGGCGGTGGCAGGCCTGGCGGTGGCCTCCCTCTACGGCTGCTACCAGAGCTATGTGGGTGTGGAGATCGTGGCCTCCCAGCAGGACCTGACCCTCAACTACGGCATGCCGGGGCGGATCTACTCCTTCTTCGATAACCCCAACAACTTCGCCGAGCTTCTAGTCATGCTCCTGCCTCTGGATCTGGCGCTCCTGCTGAGCTCCAAGACGTGGCGG
>DYBS01000056.1:1665-4591 GCA_019418525.1 Clostridiales bacterium | reverse complement strand
TTCTGGTCCCTGGTGTCCCTGGCGCTGGGCGTGGCCGCCATCGGCTTCACCTATTCCCGCTCCGGCTGGATCGGCCTGGCCCTGGCGGTGGTGGTGTTCCTGGCCCTGGAGAACTGGCGTCTGGTGCCCGCCATGCTGGTGGTGGGGATCTGCGCCATCCCTTTCCTGCCCGAGACCATCTACAACCGCATCCTCACCATCGGCAACATGAAGGACAGCTCCACCGCCTACCGCTTCTATATCTTCGATGCCACCTTCACCCTGCTGAAGGATTTCTGGTACCGGGGCGTGGGCCTGGGCAGCGATGTGGTCAATGCGATGTTTACCGGTTATCCCGCCATGCCGGACGGCTCCTTCCCCATCCACACCCACAACAACTACCTTCAGATGTGGTGTGAGACCGGTATCGTGGGTCTGGTGACCTACCTGGGTGTCATCCTGTACACCCTGAAGCGGGGCGTGAAGGCCTTTTACCAGGGCACCAACCGGCAGGCCCGCCACATCCTGGCTGCCGCCGTGGGCGCCTTCTGCGGCATCCTGGTCATCGGCCTGGCCGAGTACACCTGGTTCTATCCCCGCAATATGTTCACCTACTGGTTCCTCATCGGTCTGATCCTGGCCAGCGTCAAGCTGGTCCGGGAGCCCGAGCGGAAGTAACGCAGAATAAGACGGCGGCCTCCGCAGTAATACGGAGGCCGCCGTTTCTTACAAAGGCACAAAAAACCCCGTTCAGCCTGCGCTGAACGGGGTTTTTGATGGGCTTGAATCGATTACACCAGGCAGAGGATCAGGGCCAGCAGAATGAAGGCCACGGCCACCCACTTGGTCCAACGGGCCAGCTTGGCGTCCCAGCCCTTGGCCTTGTTCTTGGACATAAAGGTGTCGGCCACACCGGCGATGGCGCCGGACAGGCCGGCGCTCTTACCGGACTGGAGCATAACGACCATGATCAGGGCCAGATCGATGACGACCAGAACGATGCTGAGCACCAACTTCGCGATATCCACGATACATCTTTCCTTTCGGCCCCGGGGGGCACTGATTTCGGATTTGGGTGCGCACAAACACACACGGAAACGTATCTCATATCATAGCACAGCCCATTCCGGTTTTCAAGCCTTTTTCCGCATTTTTTACAGATCCCGCAGGATACGCCGGCTGCTCCAGCAGGTGGCCAGGAAGTAGAGCCCGTACACCACCAGGATGAACAGCGCCGTCACGGCCGAGCTGGCCACCGTGTCCAGCTTTCCCAGCTGGGCGATGACGTCGTTGGCGGCCTTCATGCCCACGATGGAGTGGACCACCGCCAGCACCAGCGGCAGGAAGAAGGCCAGAAAGACCTGAATATCGGAAGAGCGGTCCCGCATGGACTCCTCCACGCCCAGCCGGGACAGGATGCGGTAGCGCTCCACGTTGTCGGCGGCCTGGGAGAGCTGCTGGAGGGCCAGCACCGCCGCGCTGGTCACCAGGAAGATGATGCCGAGGTACAGCCCCAGGAAGAGGACCAGCAGCTTGGTACCCATGCCCTCGGTATAGAGGGAGAGGTAGGTGGTCAGAGAGAACGAGGAACTCTGGGTTCCCTGATTCTGCGTGATGACGGTATGGAGATCGTCGACGGAGGCCCACAGGGCGTCCTCGGCCGTGTCGGCGTCCCCAGCGTAGTCGCCTGCCAGGAAGTACTGGCAGAAGGCGTACTGATCCTTGGGCAGAGCCTCCAGCACGCCGTCCGGGAAAATGAAGAGGTCGGACAGGCGGATGTCGCTGGTAAAGTAGGCCCCGGAGGTGCGAAAATCCGGATCGGGGGAGTAGGTGACGCCGTCCAGTACGAACTGGGCCCCGGCCTCCCAGAAGAGATGGCCGGTCTGATACTCCTCGGTGCCCTCGACCACGCCGTAGGTCCCCGGCTCCAGGGTATAGGGGCCCTTGCCCTGAATGGCCATCAGGGCGTTGTAGTCCGAGAGGGACATGGCGTATTCACTGATGTGTCTTTCGTAGACATCGCCCTGGACCGTCACAGGCTGGGCCAGGGGAAAATCCACCACATAGCGGGTGACGGAGGCATACGCGGTGAGCTCCGTCTCCGGGTCAAAGCCCACCTGGGCCAGATAGCCCGGCAGCTCCTCGGCGAAGTTCTCGTATTCGTAGTCCTCCACCCGGAGGGTCATGTCCACCGGGGCGTCCCGGCCCACATTGCTCTCCACCGTGTTGTTCACGCCCACCGAGCAGGCGGTGATGCCGATGGCCAGCAGCAGGAGGAGGCACACCACCGTCATGGAGAGGTAGTGGGTGGTGATGCGGGAGTTGAACTGCCGCAGGACGAACATGTTGAGCTCCCGGTAATAGAGCTTTTTGTTGCTCCGGCCCAGCCGCAGCAGGAAGCCGGACAGGGACCGGAAAAAGAGCAGGGTGCCCGCCGTGCCCAGAGCCAGCATGAGGAAGAAAATACGGTCCACACGCAGCAGACCCCGGTGCAGCAGCATGGCATAGGCTACGGCCAGCAGTACCACGCCCAGCAGGAAAAAGACCAGGGAGGCGCGGAGCGACTGGAGTTTTAAGGACTGGTTCTGACGGTTGGCCTGGAGGAGGCGGATGAGCTTCTGCCGCGCCACCGTCACCACATTGAGGAGCATCACCAGCAAAAAGATGACGCCGAAATAGAGGATGGTCTTGGCCACGCCCTTCCAGGAAAAGACGAAGTAGAACTCCTCCACCCGGATGCGGAAGAGGGCGGCGGTGAAGGCCGAGAGGGCCTGGGCCAGGAAGAAACCCAGCACCAGCCCGCACACCAGGGCGGCCAGGCCGATCACCAGGGTCTCCAGGGAGAGCAGGAGGGCGATGCGGCTATGCTCCATGCCCAGGAGCAGGTAGGTGCCCAGCTCCTTCTTGCGCCGCCGGAGTAGAAAGCTGTTGGCGTACAGGATTAGGA
>DYBS01000056.1:0-1651 GCA_019418525.1 Clostridiales bacterium | reverse complement strand
CCGCCACGAAGGCCGACACCACATCCACCAGCTGCAAAATCACGCCGGTGTAGCTGACGCCCCGCTCGTTGGTGTTCAGGGCCTGCATGACCCACTGGTTCTCCAGGGAGTTAAAGACATAAAACACGCATACGCCGAAGAGCAGCGTCAGAAAGTAGAGGGAGTAGTCCTTCACGCTGCGGCGGACGTTTTTCAGCGCCAGTTTACAGAACATCGCCCGAGTCACCTCCCAGCAGGGTCACCACGTCGATGATCTTGGCAAAAAAGGCCTTCCGGTCGTCGTTTCCGCGGATGAGCTCGGTGAAGGGCCGGCCATCCTTGATGAAAAGGATGCGCCGGCAGTAGCTGGCGGTAAAGGCGTCGTGGGTGACCATGAGGATGGTGGCCCCCTGCTCCGCGTTCAGGTGCTCGAACCGGTCCAGCAGCAGCCGGGCAGACTTGGAGTCCAGCGCGCCGGTAGGCTCGTCAGCCAGCACCAGAGCGGGGTTGGTGATGATGGCCCGGGCCGCCGCCACCCGCTGCCGCTGGCCGCCGGACATCTGATAGGGGTACTTGTCCAGGCAGTCGGCCACATCCAGGAGCTTGGCGGTTTGGGCCACCTGGCGCTCGATCTCCCCCGCCGGGCGGCGCAGGATGGTGAGAGCCAGGGCGATATTCTCCCGCCCGGTCAGGGTGTCCAGCAGGTTGCAGTCCTGAAAGACAAAGCCCAGCCGCTCCCGGCGGAAGCGGGAGAGGGCTTTCTGGGGGAGCTTGGTGATGTCCTGATTGTCAATGACGATGCTGCCTCCGGTGACGGTGTCGATGGTGGCGATGCAGTTGAGCAGGGTGGTCTTGCCGCTGCCCGAGGCGCCCATGATGCCGACGAACTCCCCGGGCTGCACCGAGAAGCTCAGGTCGTCAATGGCGCGGGTGATGTTGCCCCGGCTCCCGTAGTATTTCTGAAGATGGGACACGGTCAGGATCGGTTCCATAGTTCATTCCTCCTTGTGATCCCATTGTACCATCGGGGGCCGGGGGGAGCCATCGAAGTACCTTACAGGAAGGTGACAGTTTTGTAAGGTTACACGACCCAGAAGCCCAGCGCGCCCGCCGCCGCGGCCAGCAGAGCTCCGGCCAGCACGTCGCTGGGGTAGTGGACGCCGCCCAGCACCCGGGTGGCCGCCAGGATCACGCCTACCACCAGGAACACGCCGCCCAGCGGCGGACACAGGTACCAGAAGGCCATGTCGATAACAAAGACGCTGAACACATGGCGGCTGGGGAAGGAGTTCCCCTTGGTGTCCTTGTGGATGATGGGGTGGATGTCCAGGGCCTCATAAGGCCGGGGCCGGTTGACACCCTTGCGCAGGAAAGTCACCAGCACAAAGGAAATGCCGGGCACCAACAGCGTCCGCCAGAAACGGCCGTCCCGGTTGATCGCCAGCACTGCCAGCGCCAGAGGATAGCACACATAGCACAGGCGGGTCAGCAGGGTATTGATCCACTTGAGGGCGACGGGGCCGCGGGGATGCCGGGCGATGGGAGCGCTCCAGCGCTCGTATTGTTCTCGGGTCATGGGGTACCTCCTTATTTGAATCCACTGGCATGATAGCCGCTCCGGGGCGCTCCGTCAAGGGGGAGCGTTGTAAAGTGGGGGAAGATGGGGTAGAAT
>DYBS01000055.1 GCA_019418525.1 Clostridiales bacterium | reverse complement strand
AACGGGTAAAGGTCAACGGCAAGGGCTCCAAGCGGGACGTGCGCCTCAAAGAGGGGGACCTCTTACAATTATACATCAACGACGAGTTTTTTGATACCCCCACGCCGGAAAATGCCTTCCTCTCGGTGTTCAAGCCCCAGCTGGACCTGGTGTACGAGGATGAGAACCTGCTGCTGGTGAACAAGCGCCCGGGGCTGGTGGTCCACCCCGACGAGAATGAGCGGGTGAACACCCTCATCACCCACATCCAGGCCTACCTCTATCAGAAGAAGGAGTGGAGCCCCTATTGGGAGAACTCCTTCGCGCCGGCCCTGTGCAACCGTATCGACCGCAACACCGGCGGCATCGTCATCGCCGCCAAGAACGCCGAGACCCTGCGCATCCTCAATCAGAAAATCAAGGACCGGGAGCTGTCCAAGTACTACCTGGCCATCATCCACGGGAAGATGAACCCGCCCCAGGGCCGCTTGGAGGGCTTCATCCTGAAGGATGAGGCGAAAAAGCAGGTCAAGGTCTTTGACCACCCGGTGCCGGGGGGCAAGACGGCGGCCACCGATTACCGCACCCTGAAAACTAAGGGAGGGCTCTCGCTGGTGGAGTGCGACCTGCTTACCGGCCGGACCCACCAGATCCGGGCCCAGTTCGCCGCCGCCGGACATCCTTTGCTGGGGGACGGTAAGTACGGCCGGGAGAAGGACAACAAGCGCTACGGTCGTTCCTTCCAGGCTCTCTACTCCTACAAGCTGGTTTTTGAGTTCACCACCGACGGGGGGATTCTGGAATACCTGAACGGAAAGAGCTTCCAGGTGGAGCATGTGGACTTTGTGGACGAGTACTTTGGGGAGACTCAGGCGTAAGAGGGAAAGCTGATGTGGGCACCCAGCCGGGGGGATTGGCGCTCGCCGCGCGGGGAGCGCGCCTACTCGGCGGGAGCCCCATTTCTTTTCGCGAAAAGAAATGGGGGAAAGAAAAGGCGGAGAGGGGAACTTCTCGTTCCCCTCTCCACTCCCCTCCAAAAGGGCGGCCTTTTAAGGGGCCGCCCCATTCTGCCGGGGTGCGCCTTGGGGGAGTCCAGAGGGGGGTATCCCCCCTCTGGGCTTTCTTTCCCACCGCTTTCTTTGCAAAGAAAGCGGTGCTCCCGCCGAGTAGGCGGCCCGTGCGGCGAGCACACCTATCAAAGGGTATTGTGCCCGAGCTGTTTCGCCAATTCCTGTGCAGCGGGGAACAGCGCCTCCCGGGTGTTGGGGAGTTCCTCCTCCACCACGCGGTCCAGCAGGGCTTTGAGGATTTCACCCACCGCCGGGCCGGGGAACACCCCCAGGGCCAGCACATCTTTACCCGAAAGGGCCAGCTCTTTTAAGGAGAGGCAGGGGCGCTGGGCCAAAATGTCCCGGGCCAGGGTCTCCGTCCGGTCCAGCTCCGCGAGCCGGGGGGCGGCGATGTCCTCCGCCTGGCCGTGGTGGTCGGCGCGCTGAAGGGCCAGAAGCGCCGAAAAGCCCTCGGGGCCCAGCTGCCGCAGGCGGCGGCGCACCACCGCCTCGATAGGGGGCAGGTCCCAGTGGTGGCGCTCCACCAAAGTGACGACTTCCTCCCGCAGGGCGTTGGAGGTGTGGAGACGGCGGAGCATCTCATCCGCCAGGCGGGCGCTCACCGCCGGGTGGCCGTAGAAATGGCCGGTGCCGTACTCGTCCACCGAGAAACAGGCGGGCTTGCCTACGTCGTGAAGAAGGGCGGCCAGGCGCAGTGGGACGGAGGGGGGCGCGTTCTCCACCGCCCGGACGGTGTGCTCCCACAGGTCATAACAGTGCCAGGGGCTGCGCTGGTCAAAGCCGGGGAGGGGAGAGAGCTCCGGCCAGAATACCGCCAGCACGTCGGGGAAGGCCCGCAGCACCGCCCCCGCGCCGGGGCCGGGGAGGAGCCGGAAGAGCTCGGCCTGGATGCGCTCCCCCGCCACGTGGGTGAGCATGTCCCGGCAGGTGTGGAGGGCCCGGGTGGTATCCGGGTGGATGGAAAATTTCAGCGTGGCGGCAAAGCGCAGGGCCCGCATGAGCCGCAGCCCGTCCTCCCGGAAGCGGCGCTCCGGCTCTCCCACGCAGCGGAGGACTTTGTTTTGCAGGTCCGCCTGCCCGCCGAAGGGGTCGTGGAGCACGCCATGCCGGTCCAGAGCCATGGCGTTGACGGTGAAATCCCGCCGGGCCAGGTCCTCCTCCAGGGCGGAGACAAAGACCACCGCGTCGGGCCGCCGCCCGTCGGTGTAGGTCCCGTCGGCCCGGTAGGTGGTCACCTCATAGGGATTGCTGTCCAGAAGCACGGTAACCGTGCCGTGGCGCAGCCCGGTGGTGAGGACCTGCTCTCCGGCAAAGACCCTTAAAACTTCCTCCGGTCGGGCCGAGGTGGTGATGTCCCAGTCGTGGGGAATTTCCCCCCGCAGCAGGTCCCGCACGCAGCCCCCCACCGCGCTGGCCTCGTAGCCCTGCTGTTCCAGCTGCTCCAGAATGAACCGCGCACCCCGGTCTGTGACTTCCATGGCGCTCCCTCCTCTCGTTCCTCTCAGGATACGGCCCGGGGCGGGGGCTTGTCAAGCCCGGGGGCTTTGGCTTGCAACCGGGAGCAGATGTGGTATCATGGGGGAAGGACCCGAAGAGGAGGGAGCGTTGTGCCCAACACCACCAAACAGGCGCTGGAGGCGTCCCTGAAACGGATGATGCTGAAAAAGCCCCTGGACAAGATCACCATTCGAGACATCACCGAGGACTGCGGCATCAGCCGCATGGCCTTTTACTACCACTTCAAGGACATTTACGACCTGATCGAGTGGGCCTGCATCGAGGACGCCACGGCGGCCCTCCAGGGCAAAAAGACCTGCGACACCTGGCAGGAGGGACTTTTGCAGATCTTCGAGGCCGTTCTGGAGAACAAGCCCTTTGTCCTCAACGCCTACCGCTGCATCCACCGGGACCAGATGGAGCGCTTCCTGTTCCAGCTGACCTACGGCCTCATCCGGGGCGTGGTGGATGAGAAGAGCGAAGGGGTGGCTATCTCCGAGGAGGACAAGGCCTTCATCGCGGAATTTTACAAGTACAGCTTCGTGGGCGTCCTGCTGGACTGGATCCGCCAGGGCATGACTGCCGACCACACCGTCATCGTGCGCAAGATCTGCGCCACCATGCAGGGGACGGTGTCCAACTCCATCCGAAACTTTGCCGCTCTGTCCTGAGTGCTTTACAAAACCGGCCCGGTGATCAATTTCTGATCACCGGGCCCTGTTTGTAAATGGCGCGGCGGGGAAAACTGGGGTAGGATAGGGCCACAACAAAGAGACAACAGCCGCAACTGCGGCTCTGCTTGGAAAGGCGGTTTTCAGTTATGGCAAAGAATCTGGGAAAATGGACGGCGGCGGCAGCCGGTCTGGCCGGCGCGGGCGCGGCGGTGGTGCTGGCCAAGCGCGCGGCGGAGAAAAAGGCCCCCGAGGCCCCGGCGGCTTCTGAGGAGACCAGCTACCGCAACACGGAGCTGGGGCGGCACGCCAAGAACAGCAAGGGCATCTACTACACCAGCGGCAATTATGAGGCCTTCGCCCGGCCGGAGAAGCCGGAGGGCGTGGACGAAAAGCACGCCTACCTGGTGGGCAGCGGCCTGGCCTCCCTGGCGGCGGCCTGCTTCCTGGTGCGGGACGGCCAGATGCCCGGCTCCCACATCCACATTCTGGAGGCCATGGACGTGGCCGGCGGCGCCTGCGACGGCATCTTTGACCCCAGCCGGGGCTATATCATGCGGGGCGGCCGGGAGATGGAGGACCATTTCGAGTGCCTGTGGGACCTGTTCCGGTCCATCCCCTCTCTGGAGCAGCCCGGACTGTCGGTGCTGGATGAGTTCTACCGGCTCAACAAGCACGACCCCAACTACTCCCTCTGCCGGGCCACCGTGGACCGGGGCCAGGACGCCCACACCGACGGGAAATTTGACCTGAGCCAGAAGGGGTGCATGGAGATCGTCAAGCTCTTCCTCACCCCCGACGAGGACCTCTATGACAAGACCATCGAGGACGTCTTTGACGAGGAGGTGTTCGACTCCACCTTCTGGCTCTACTGGCGGACCATGTTCGCCTTTGAGAACTGGCACTCCGCGTTGGAGATGAAGCTCTATTTCCAGCGCTTCATCCACCACATTGCGGGCCTGCCCGACTTCAGCGCCCTGAAGTTCACCCGCTACAACCAGTATGAGTCCCTCATCCTCCCCGTGCAGAAGTACCTGGAGGACGCCGGGGTGGACTTCCGTTTCGGCACCGAAGTGACCAACGTCCTCTTCGACATCCGGAGCGATAAAAAGGTGGCCACCGCCATCGAGTGCAAGGTGAAGGGCGTGGAGCAGGGCATCCTCCTCACCGAGAACGACCTGGTGTTCGTCACCAACGGCTCCTGCACCGAGGGCACCATCTACGGCGACCAGGACCACGCCCCCAACGGCGACGCCGAGGTGCGCACCAGCGGCTGCTGGAACCTGTGGAAGAACATCGCCAAGCAGGACCCCGCCTTCGGCCGGCCGGAGAAATTCTGCTCCGACGTGTCCAAGACCAACTGGGAGTCGGCCACCGTCACCACTCTGGACGACAAGATCCTGCCCTATATCAAAAACATTTGCCAGCGCGACCCCCGCACCGGCAAGGTGGTCACCGGCGGCATCGTCAGCTGCAAGGACTCCAGCTGGCTCCTGAGCTGGACCATCAACCGCCAGGGCCAGTTCAAGGAGCAGGACCCCGAGCAGGTGTGCGTGTGGGTGTACGGCCTCTTCACCGATGTGCCCGGCGACTTCATCCGCAAGCCCATGAAGGAGTGCACCGGCAAGGAGATCACCCAGGAGTGGCTCTACCACATCGGCGTGCCGGTGGAGCTCATCCCCCAGCTGGCCGAGGAGAGCGCGGTGTGCGTGCCCACCATGATGCCCTATATCACCGCCTTCTTCATGCCCCGGGCCAAGGGAGACCGCCCCGACGTGATCCCCGACGGCTGCGTCAACTTCGCCTTCCTGGGCCAGTTCGCCGACACCCCCCGGGACACCGTATTCACTACCGAATACTCGGTGCGCACCGCCATGGAGGCGGTCTACGGCCTGCTGGGGGTGGACCGGGGCGTGCCCGAGGTGTGGGGCAGCGTCTACGACATCCGCGCCCTGCTGGATAGCTCGGTGTGTCTGATGGACGGCAAGTCTCCCCTGGACATGGAGCTGCCCGGGCCCCTCAATCTCCTGAAAAAGCCCCTGGTGAAGGCGATCCGGGGCACCGTGGTGGAAAAGGTCCTGCGGGACCACCACATCCTCCGGGACGGGATGCACCTGTAAGCCCCAAATAGACAAAAAGCGTGCCGGCTCTGCCGGCACGCTTTTGCGCGTCATGGGAAACTTATTCGGTGAAGATGACCCGCACCTTGGCGTCGGAGCCGATGGTGCCGCTGTAATAGACGGTGAAGGTGTCGGTGTAGGCCTTGGCCTCGCCGAGGGTGATCCACTGGCCGCTGTCGGCGTTGTAGACCTGCACGTCGTCGCTGACGGGGACTCGCACCCCGTCCAGCACCACCGCGTCCTCCCCGTCAAAGGCGGAGCGGGCCACGTCAGTGACCTTGTCCAGGGTGACCACCCCGGCAGTCCTGCCGTCGCTGGTGGCGGCCACGCCGCCCACACTCTGATAGCCTACGGAGGCGCCGGTGAGATAGTCCTGGGTGGTGCCGGCGCTGTTTTCCACCGCCACGGTGTCGTTGGTGACCTGCATGTCGCCGCTGCCCTCGGTCTTGGTACCGGTGTGGAGAATGCCGTAGGTGTAGGCGTCGCCGGTGACGTTGTTAAGCACCACCACGTCCACCTCGCCGTCGGCGTTGGTGCCGGCGTAGGTGATCTTGGAGGCGGAGACGGTGTCGCTGAGAATGTCGTCCAGCTCCACCCGGACGGCGGCGCTCTTGCCCACCCGGTCATAGAGCACCACGTTGTCGGCCAGAGGGACGCTGCCCAGGGTGCCCTTGGCCACATTGAGGGAGCCGCTCACCCCGCCGGTGGCGGTGGAGAGGGAGAGCTTGCCGATGCCGGAGGAGGTGACCTTCACCAGGTCGCCCACCGACACGGAGGAGCCGGAGCGCTCCCCGGACACGGTCAGGCCGTTGAAGAGCTCCACCGAGCAGGTGTCCCCGGCGGCGGTGACCAGGCCCACCATCTGGGCGGTCCGCTCGCTGGTGGAGCAGGCGTAGGCCACCTCACCCGCGCCGTTGAGGACCACCGTCAGCTTATCCCCCACCTGGAAGGCGGAGAGGGAGGAGATGGCCTCGTCGGACACCTCCAGGGTGAGGCCCAGGAGGGTGATGGTGTCGGGATTGGAGGTGTTGGGGGAGACCGCCTCGTAATAGCCGGTGAGGGCCACGCCGTCGTATTTCACCGCCTCGGAGGCCACCACCAGGTCGATGGAGCCGGACGCGGTGTAGTAAAGGGTGACGGTGCTCCGGCCCTCCAGTTCGTACCAGGCGCTGCCGTAGGTGGTCAGCTCGTCGTCCAGCAGCAGGGCGGTGGAGTTGGAGATGGTGTAGCTGGTGCCGTCCTGGGCCACCAGCTTCCCGGCCTTGGCGCTGTCCAGCGAGAGGGTGCGCACGGTGGTGTCATCCGGGAGGAAGCCGCAGACCTTGCCGCTCTTGTCCAGCAGCAGGGTGCCCCGGCGGCCCACCAGGGTATCAGGGAGGGTGGTGGACTGCTCATACCAGGTGAGGCCCCCCTGGGCGGCGTAGACCTGGGCGGTGTGGAGGGTGCCGTCCTCGGCCTCGTCGTCGTTGGAGAGGAGCACGGCGGAGGAAATCGTGGAGGAGGCCAGCTTGGCGACGTAGTCGCTTCCGTCCTTGGTGTCGCTCTTCAGCATGGCGTAGAGGAGGAGCGCTGCCTCGCCCCGGGTCATAGCGGCGGAGGAGTTGGTGGAGATACCGTCCAAAAGGCCCAGGTCCGTGGCCTTCTGCATGTAGTCCTGGGGCCAGAGGGCGCCCACGTCCTCCTCGGTATAGCCCATCAGGCGCAGGACGATGGTGACCGCCTGCCCCACGGTGACGGCGTCGTCGGGGCCGAAGCGGCCGTTGCCGTAGCCGCTAATCAGGCCCTCACTCTGGGCCAGATTCACATAGGGCGCGGCCCAGTGGGTGGCGGGCAGGTCGGAGAAGAGGGTGCGGTAGGCGCTGCCCTGGACCTGGTCGCCGTGGCCCTCGGCCAGCACGGCCAGGGTGCAGAACTGGGCCCGGGTCAGGGTGGCGGAGGGGTGATAGGTGCCGTCGGAGTAGCCGGAGACGATGCCCAGGCTGGACAGGACCGACACCGCCTCGGCGGTGTCGGCGTCGGTCACGTCGGAGAAGGACGCGGCGTCGGCCTGGAAGGAGAAGCCCGCCACGCCGATGATGCCCAGACACAGGGCAGCGGCCAGCAGGGCGGAGAGGATACGCTGTTTCATGGGAGACACCTCTTTCTTTAATCGGCCCGCAGGGCGTCCACGGGCTGGAGGTTGGAGGCCTTGACGGCCGGATAGATGCCGAACACGATGCCGATCACCACCGAGAAGGTGAAGGCCCCCAGGGTGATGAGCCGGTCGGGTAACAGGATGAGGTCATACATGGCCTTGCCCAGGATGAGGGAGAGGCCGAAGCCCAGGGCGATGCCGATGAGCCCGCCCATGCCGCTGAGGATGCCGGCCTCTACCAGGAACTGGCCGATGATCTCACTGCGGGGCGCGCCGATGGACTTCTTGATGCCGATCTCCCGGGTGCGCTCGGTGACGGTGACCAGCATGATGTTCATGATGCCGATGCCGCCCACCAGCAGCGCGATGGAGGCGATGCCCCCCAGCACCACGCTCATGGAGGTCATCTCCTCGGTGCTCTCGGTCATGGCGGAGTTGCCGTTTTCCAGGCTGTACTCCCCCACGCTGTCGGACACCAGGTCGGCCAGATAGATGTTCAGGAGGTTCAGGACGGTCTCCACATGGTCGGAGGTGTCCACTTTCACGGTGATGGAGGTGATATCGGCGGTCTGGAGGAGCTCCCGGTTCAGGCTGTACGGGACGGAGAGCATGTCGTCCATGGAGTCCTCGGTGCCGCCGTCCTTCTGGTAGTAGGTGCCCACCACCGTGAAGGGGATGCCGCTGAGGTAGATGGTCTCCCCCACGGGGTCGGAGTAGGGGAAGAGGGCATCGGCCACATAGGAGCCCAGGACACAGACCTTGCTGCGCTGGTCGATGTCGAACTGGCTCAGATCCCGGCCGCTCTCCAGAGTGTAGTTGTTGCACACGGAGAACTGGTCGCTGCCCAGGTAGATGGTGCTCTCCTCCAGGGTGGTGGTGCGGTATTTCACCGGCAGGTCGGTGCTGGTGGAGGGGGAGACCCCCTCCACCATGTCGCTGAGGGTGGTGTTGCCGTACTCGTAGACCTCGCTGTACACATCGGGGGCCCGGGTGCGGTCGTACCAGGTGAGGGTGAGGTTCACCTTGTTCACGCCCAGCTTTTCATAGTAGGCGGTGATGTCGGCGTTGTAGCCCGACACCAGGGCCACCAGCACCAGCACGGCGGTGACGCCGATGATGATGCCCAGCATGGTGAGGAAGGAACGGCCCTTTTTCTCCCGGATGGAGTCCAGCGCCATGAGGATGGCGTTCATTGGGCCACCTCCTCCGGCAGGAGCACCCCGTCCCAGGCGCTGTCGTGGAGGATGTGGCCGTCCTTCACCCGGACGGTGCGCCGGGCCTGGGCGGCGATGGAGTTGTCGTGGGTGATGAGGATGACGGTGGTGCCCCCGGCGTTGAGCTCCTTCATGAGGGCGAGGACCTGGGCGCCGGTCTTGGAGTCCAGCGCGCCGGTGGGCTCGTCGGCCATGAGGACGGGGGAGCCGGTGGCGATGGCCCGGGCGATGGCCACTCGCTGCTGCTGGCCGCCGGAGAGCTGGGTGGGGCGGCTCTCCGCCTTGGAGCCGATCTCCACCCGCTCCAGGGCCTCCATGGCCCGCTTTTTCCGCTGGGCCAGGGGCACCTTCTGGTAGAGCATGGGCAGCGCCACGTTCTGCCACACGTTGAGGGAGGGGATCAGGTTGTAGCCCTGGAAGATGAAGCTGATTTGCCGGGAGCGGATGAGCTCCAGCTCCCGACGGGATTTCTCCCGCACGGGGACCCCGTCCAGGTAGTAGTCGCCGTAGGTGGGCACGTCCAGACAGCCCAGAATGTTCATCATGGTGGACTTGCCGGAGCCGGAGGCGCCGATGATGGCCACGAATTCCCCCCGGTCGATCTCCAGAGAGACCCCGTCCAGGGCATTGACCTGGTTCTCCCGGCCCTCCCCGTAGATTTTATAGACATTGTGCAGCTCGATGAGTTTCACAGGTTAACCCCCCATCGGTCCGCCGCCCGGCATGCCGCCGCCGCTCATACCGCCGCCGGAGAAGTCGCCGCCCATGCCGCCGGGCATCATCTGCATGTCGCCGCCGGGGAAGCCCTGTTCCATCTCGCCCTCCTCGCCCTGGCTGGTGGAGTCGCCATTGGCGGGGGCGGTGGTCTCATAGCGGGTAAAGACGGTGTCCCCCTCCTCCGCGCCGGAGAGGATCACCACATACTGGCTGTTGGAGGCGCCAATCTCCACCGGCACGGCATAGAAGCCCTCCGGTACGCCCTCGGCCTCCACGGCGTTTTCCGGGGCGGTGTCGGACTGGATGTACAGGCAGGTCTGCCCGTCGGTGGACTGCTTCAGGGCGGAGATGGGGGCCAGAACGCCCTCGGCGTCCTCGCCCACCTGGATGGAGTAGGACACGTTGACACCGGCGGAGAGTTCCCCGGCGCTGGGGATGGAGATGGTGACGGGGAAGTAGGCCACGCCGTTGGAGTTGGTGGCCTCGTAGCTCACGGCGGTGACGGTGCCGGTGAAGGCCTGGTCGGCGTCGCTGCTGCTGCCCGAGCGGGTGATGGCGACTTCGGTGCCCACGGTGACGTTCTCAATGTCCAGCTCGTCGATGTTCACCGAGATCTCCATGTTGTCCAGGTTGTAGAGAAGCACGGCAGTCTCGCCGGCCATGCGGGGGGTCTCCCCCTCGGTGACGTTGACCTGGATCACCTTCCCCGAGATCTCGGCGGTGACCGCGTAGTCGGCGCGCTTTTCCTCGGTCTCGGCGATCTGCTCCTCGTAGTCGGCGATGCGCTCCTGGGTCTGGGTGATCTTGCTCTGAGTGGAGGTGATCTGGCTCTCATAGTCGCTGCCGTCCACCACAAAGAGGGTCTGCCCCTTGGTGACGGTGCTGTAAGCCACCGGAGAAACGGTGGTCAGCTCGCCCGAGACCTGGGCGGTGAGGGTCTCGCTGTTGTTGTACTCCAGGGTGCCGGAGATGGCCGAGTAGAGGGGCTCGCCGGAGGAGGACACCACATAGGACATGCAGCTCATCCCCTCGGTGAGGGCGCCGGGATTGTCCACGGTGATGGTGACGGCGAAGCACTGGGTGCCCTCGGTGGTATAGCGGCTCACCTTCTGCACGTCGGTGACGGTGCCGTCCAGGTTGAGCATGAGGCTGGCGATGGACACCTTGGCCTTGGAGCCCACCTGGATCTGGTCCTCATAGGCGTAGCTGTAATACTCGGTGAGCTTCATCTTGCTGTCGTCCACCAGCACGGCCAGCTTGCCTCCGGCTTGGACGTTGTCGCCCTTCTCCACATCGAGTTCGGTGATGGTGCCGGAGAAGGGGGCGGTGACGGTGAGGTTGGACAGGGTCTCCTGCGCGTCGGAGAGCTGCTCCTGATAGGTCTCCAGCTCGTTCTGGAGATCGGTGATCTGGTCCTTGTACTCACTGATCTGGTCGTCCAGCTCGGAGTCGTCCTGTTCATACAGGAGGTCCCCCGCCTCTACCGTGTCACCGGCGGCCACATAGACCTTGGTGATCTTGGCCGTGGAGGCGGTGGTGACGGTCTGGCTGTCGGCGGGCAGGGTGACGCCGGTGCCGGTAATGGTGGTGGCCAGGCTCCCCTGGGTCAGCTCCTCGGTGAGGGGGGTCTGCTCGTCGGACTGGAAGAAGAGCCGGTATAGAGCAAAGCCGCCGGCGGCCAGTACGGCAACCAAAAGG
>DYBS01000054.1 GCA_019418525.1 Clostridiales bacterium | reverse complement strand
GTTCCATGCCCCATCCCTCCTCTTGACATCTTCGCCCTCTATGATATACTATGTAGTCATACAACGCAAGTGTAATCATACAACTCATTGGAGTTTTCAGTTTGAAGGAGGAATCCCCATGCGCAGTGACGTTGTGAAAAAAGGTATCCCTGCCGCCCCCAACCGCTCCCTGCTGTACGCCCTGGGCTACACCAAGGAGGAGCTGGAGCGCCCCCTCATCGGTGTGGTCTGCTCCTACAATGAGATCGTCCCTGGCCACATGAACCTGGACAAGATCGCCGAGGCCGTCAAGGCCGGTATCCGCGCCGCCGGCGGCACCCCGGTGGAGTTCCCCGCCATCGCCGTGTGCGACGGCATCGCCATGGGCCACGTGGGCATGAAGTACTCCCTGGTGACCCGGGACCTGATCGCCGACTCCACCGAGGCCATGGCCATGGCCCACCAGTTCGACGGCCTGGTGATGATCCCCAACTGCGACAAGAACGTGCCCGGCCTCCTGATGGCCGCCGCCCGGGTGAACATCCCCACTATCTTCTGCTCCGGCGGCCCCATGCTGGCTGGACGGCTCCAGAACGGCCGGCGTACCTGCCTCTCCCACATGTTCGAGGCCGTGGGCGCCTACTACGCCGGAAAGCTGGACGAAGCGGGTGTGGAGGAGTATGAGAACTGCGCCTGCCCCACCTGCGGCTCCTGCTCCGGCATGTACACCGCCAACTCCATGAACTGCCTCACCGAGGCCATCGGCATGGCCCTGCGGGGCAACGGCACCATCCCCGCCGTGTGGTCCGCCCGGCTGCGCCTGGCCAAGCACGCGGGCATGCAGATCATGGAGCTGGTGAAGAAGGACATCCGCCCCCGGGACATCATGACCGAGGCCGCCTTCCACAACGCCGAGACCATCGACATGGCCCTGGGCTGCTCCACCAACACCATGCTGCACCTGCCCGCCATCGCCCACGAGTGCGGCATTGAGCTCTCCTTTGACATGGCCAATGAGATCTCCTCCAAGACCCCCAACCTCTGCCACCTGGCCCCCGCGGGCGAGACCTACATGGAGGACCTGGAGCGGGCCGGCGGCGTGTACGCTGTCATGGCGGAGCTCAATAAAAAGGGCCTGCTGGACACCAGCCTCATGACCTGCACCGGCAAGACCATCGCCGAAAACTTGGAGGGGGTGCGCAATCTGGACCCGGAGCTCATCCGGCCCATTGAGAACCCCTACTCCCAGACCGGCGGCATCGCCGTCCTCAAGGGCAACCTGGCCCCCGACGGCTGCGTGGTGAAGCAGTCTGCCGTGGCCCCCGAGATGATGGTCCACAGCGGCCCCGCCCGGGTGTTCAACAGCGAGGAGGACGCCATCCAGGCCATCTACGCCGGTAAGATCGTGGCGGGCGACGTGGTGGTCATCCGCTACGAGGGCCCCAAGGGCGGCCCCGGCATGCGTGAAATGCTCAACCCCACCAGCGCCATCGCGGGCATGGGCCTGGACAAGGACGTGGCCCTCATCACCGACGGCCGCTTCTCCGGCGCCACCCGGGGCGCCTCCATCGGCCACGTCTCCCCCGAGGCGGCCAGCGGCGGCCCCATCGGTCTGGTGGAGGAGGGAGATATCATCTCCATCGACATCCCCAACCACACCATTACCCTGGACGTCTCCGATGAAGTCCTGGCCCAGCGGAAGGCCAAGTGGGTCTGTCCGGAGCCCAAGATCAAGACCGGCTATCTGGCCCGCTACGCCAAGCTGGTGTCCTCCGCCGATCGGGGCGCCGTGCTGGAGTAAAACCTCTCGCTCCCCCTTGTAGAATGATGGGATTTTTGGTATGATACGAATACCGAAATATCGAGAGGAGTTTTCACCATGAAACAACGCAACATAGCCCTATGCATCGTCTTAAGCATCATCACCTGCGGCATCTACGGCATCTACTGGTTCATCTGCGTCACCGACGACGTCACCCGAATCTCTGACCGCTACAACACCTCCGGTGCCATGGCTTTTGTGCTCAGCCTCATCACCTGCGGCATTTATGGCATCTACTGGGCCTACAAGATGGGTGAGTGTCTGGACGCCGCCCGCATGGAGCACGGTGAACCCACCGGGAATCTGGCCATCATCTTCCTCATTCTGAACATCTTCGGCCTGTCTATCATCACCATGGCTCTGTCCCAGAATGAGCTGAACAAGTACGACATCCTCTGATGCGCCGCCGCCTGTTCCGGGTACTCCGGGGGATGGGGACCGTCCTCCTGCTGGGCCTGGGATACGCCCTATGGGGCTCGGTCACTGGACTGTGGCTTCCCTGCCCCTTCCACGCCCTCACCGGTCTGGAGTGCCCCGGCTGCGGGGTGACCCGGATGTGTCTGTCCCTGCTGCGGCTGGACTTTGCCGGGGCGTGGCAAGCAAACCCCGGTCTGCTGCTCCTCGCTCCCCTCATCCTGGCTCTGGTGGGGTGGCAGCTGGTGGACTATGTCCGCACCGGCTCCCGCCGCCCCAAGGCCGCCCAGTGTATCCTGGGCTGGGTGCTGGTGGTGCTAGTGGTGGGGTACGGCATTCTGCGCAACTGCATATCCCTCCTGTAACGGCGACAGGCCGGAGTCCATATGGACTCCGGCCTGTCTTTTCTATTCCTCTGTCTGTTCCGGCTCTCTTTGCTTCCGCAGGGTCAGCGCGCTCAGCAGCAGCCACACGGCCGCCAGCACCAGCGCGCACAGCGCGGTGGCCCAGCTGGGCTCCCCCAGGGGCACATAGGCGTTGGGGTTCATAGTGTCAAGGTAGGGGATGCGGTTCTCCCGCAGGGTGGACAGGGCCTCCCGGTAGGTCAGCAGAGCGGTCATCCCCCAGCAGCAGGCCGTCACCAACCAGTATGGAAGGATGTAGCGCTTCTGGCCCCGCCAGAGGACCACAGCGCCCACCACGCCCAGCGCCACCAGCCACCAGGCAAAGGCGGTCTCCTGATGCTCATACCAGGCCACCGGGCAGCTCTCCAGCAGGAAAGGCAGCCAGAAGGCCCCTGCCAGCACCGGCCCCAGAGCGGGCAAAGCCCGGCGCAGGGGCGGACGGCGCAGCGTGAGACGGAACACCGCATTGGGCTTCAGGCCTTTCCCCCGGCTCCAGGAGAGGATGGCCCCCTCCATCCCGGCGGTGAGAAGGGCCGCCACGCACACTGCCGCCAGCACCAGGAACAGGACGCTGCCGAGTTGTCCGCTCAGCAGCCGGCCCTGGATGCTGGTCTCCAGCATGGCCTGGGACGAGCCGAAAAAGCTCAGCGCCAGCAGCGTAGACCCCACCTTGACCACGAAGGTCAGATTCACGGCGAAGAGCATGGCCGCATTGGACAGGTGGAACCAGCGGCTGTGGCGGGTGTAGTAGCGCTGGAGGTACACGCCGTAGGCCACACATCCCAGATAGGCCAGGTAGCACAGCACTGTGGGCATGAAGAGGTCCAGCAGGAAGAAGAGCACACCGCCGCCCAGGGCAAAGGCGAAGGACAGCAGGCTCTGGAAGTCGGTGCGGGTCAGCTTGCGCACCGGCTTCTCCCCGTCCAGCAGGTCGTCCACGCTCACCCCCAGCGCCCGGGCCAGCGGGAGGAGCAGAGGCACGTCGGGATAACCCCCGTCGCTCTCCCAGCGAGAGATACTCTTATTGCTCACGCCCAGAAGGTCCGCCAGCTCCTGCTGGGTGAGGCCCCGGGCCCGTCGGTACTGCCGCAGACGTTCACCAAAAGTGTTCATTTCCTCATCTCCTTTCTGGTCCAAGGATAGCACATTTGCCCCCAAATGCCCACCCCATGGGCCGGGAATCCGCTCTCGCCGGACGGGAATGGACCGGGAATCCGCTCTCGACCTCGGTAGGAACGACAAAACAGGTCCCCAGCGCGGCTGCGCCGGGGACCTGTTCCGTGTGATATTACTCCACCACCACCAGGCGGATCTTACCGCCCTGGTCCGGGGACTTGTCATAGTAGACCGTCATCTCCTCGGCATAGGCCCGGGCCAGCTCGAAGCGCTCATAGCCGGTTTCGCCCTCAAACCAGTAGCCGGTGGTCTTGTTATAGCACCAGACCTGCTGGGAGATGGGGAACACCTTGTCCCCCACTTTCAGAGTGTGGGTGTCCGGGTCATAGCCCGCCCGGACCGCGCCGTCCGCCTTCTGGAGGGTGACGGAGCCGGCCAGCTTGTGACTGCCGTCCAGCGTTTCGATGGAGGTAGCAATACCGATGGGCTCGTTATAACGGAAGGTAGTGCCGCAGACCAGGCTGTTCTTGCCCTCCGGGTCCGCGCCGTTCTGGACGGCGATGCTGGCATTGCTGTACGCCATGGAGTCGGACTCTACCGGGTCTGCCGGTGTGAAACGGCTGAAGCCATAGTTGTACTGGTCGCCGGTCACGTCGTCAAAGACCAGGATGCTGTACTTGCCGCTGTAATCCTTCTCCGCGTAGAGGATCTTGGAGGAGGGCACACTGTCCCGGGTGAGTTGGTCGAAGGTGATCTCCTTGGGCTCGCTGTTGCCCACCCGCTCGAACATGCGCACGTTCTCCGCCAGCTCCACCCCATCGAGGGTGCGCTGGGCCACGCTCAGAGTTCCGCTGACGGTGCTGCCTCCGGTGAGCTTGGAGAGGTTGATGCGGTCCTTACTGGCGGAGACTGTCACCAGCTGGCCCACCATCTTGGCGGCCGCAGACTCGCCCAGGTTCACGGTGCCCTCAAAGACAACCGCCTCGCCCTTGGCGTTGAAGAAGTTCAGGAGCGGCTTCACCTTGGCGGTGGTGGTACTGCACTCCTCCACCACGCCCACGGTGGTGGAGCGGGCCACGGAGGGGTCCAGAGCCCCGGCCACACGGCCGTCGCTGGTGAAGAGGAGGGTCACCTGGTCCCCCGGCCGGAAGGCGGTCAAGTCCTCCACCGCGCCGGGCAGCACGGTGAAGTCCTGTCCCAGCATGGTCACCGTGGTAGGCGCAGTGGGATTGGGGGAGGCGTTCTGATAGTAGCCGGTGAGGCGCAGGTCGGACACCCGCAGGATGCGGCTGCCCGCGTCAAAGGTTGCCACGTCGTACTGGCGCAGGTCGGACAGAGTGGCGGGCACGCCATTCTTATAGATCTGGAACGTCCCAGCACCGGTGAGGGAGGCAAAGGGATTGGAGGTGCCGTTGGGCTTGGTGCGGGCCACCATCACGTTGTCGCTGGACTGGGAGGCCGAGGAGAGGTAGACATAGTCCAGCTTCCCCGCCGGGCCGTAGACCAGGGTCATGGGGGTTCCGGAGTACAGATAGGACCAGACCTTTTCAAATGTCGTGGCTTCCCCGTCCTTCCACACCACCGTGGCGGGCTGGATGGTGATCTTCTCGCCGGAGGCGGTGACATAGTTGGCATCCACCTTGCCGGTGATGGTGATGCGCCGGACCGAGTCGCTCTCACTGGGCCGCAGGGTGAGGAACTTGCCGTTCTTGTCCTGTACCATCTCTCCCCGCACGCCCAAAAGCTGGGCGGACAGGCCGGCACGCTCGGTCTTGGGGCTGCTGGTGGTAGTGCCGGTGGCCACGGTCACGGTGTTGGAGCCGGTGGCGGTGTTGGTGTCCACCGACAGGAGCACCACGTCGTCGGTGAGGGTGCCCCCCAGCTTGCTGACCAGGTAGCACTCCTCGCTGCCCTTGCCGCAGGCAAAGAGCAGGTTTTCAAAGAGCAGGGCCGCCTGGCCCCGGGTGAGGCCGGAAGCACCGGAGAGGTTCAGGCCCTCGGTGAGGCCGCAGGTGGCGCCCACCGCCAGATAGCCGTCGTACCAGGCCGCGCCGGGGGCGATGTCCCCGGTGTTGTAGCCCAGGATACGGGTGAGAATGGCCACGGCCTCGCCGTAGGTGATGGCCCGGTCGGGCTCAAAATTCCCGTTGCCCACCCCCAGGATGAGCCGGTCATTGGCCACGGTGGGGGCGGAGGAGTCGCCGTCCCCCTGAGTGGTATTGGAGGTGCCGGTCCCGGCCAGCTCGCCGCTGGTGGTGAGGGAGGACGCAAGGTTGACATAGCCCCGGGCCCAGTGGGTACTCCCCACGTCCAGGAAGATGGTGCGGCCCCGCTGGGCGGGCTCCAGATCCCCCTTGCCCATGACGTCCACCGCCATTTTGCAGAACTCCGCCCGGGTCAGGGTGCCGCCGGGGCGGTAAGTGGTCCCGCCGGTGCCGCTCACCACGCCCAGCAGGCGCAACAGCTCCGCCGCCTCGGCCACCTCCGGGTCGGAGATGTCGGTAAAAGCCCCGCCGGAGGCGGCCCCCGCCGGGAGGACCAGAAGGCTCGCCGCGATGGACAGCGCCATCAGGGCGGCCAGGATTCGTTTCAGCTTCATAGCGTTCTCTCCTTCTCGTTACTCAGCCCGCAGGGCCTCCACCGGCTGCAGTCCGCTGGCCTTGATGGCCGGGTACAGACCGAAAACGATGCCCAGCAGTACCGACACCACACCGGCCAAGGCCATGATGGAGGGGTCGGGGCTGACCACATAGCCCAGCTGCTGCTTGCAGTAGATCCATGTGGCCGGGTAGCTCACCAGAATGCCCAGAATGCCGCCGATGCCGCAGATCATACAGGCCTCGATGAGGAATTGCAGAATAATGGTCCGCCGCTCGGCGCCGATGGCCTTGCGGATGCCGATCTCCCGGGTGCGCTCAGTGACGGTGACCAGCATGATGTTCATGATACCGATGCCGCCCACCAGCAGAGAGATGGCCGCGATACCGCCCAGCAGGGCCTGCTGGCCCTTGGTGGCCTCGTCGGCGCTCTGCTGGCCCTGGTTGGTGGAGTACACGTTGTAGTAGCCCATGCTCATGCCCGACTGGGAGTCCCCGATGAGCCCCTTCAGAAAGACCTCCAATAAGGTCACCGCCTCGTTGGTGGCGTCCTTGCTCCGAGCCTTCACCACGAAGTCGCTCATATCGGTATAGGAGTTGGAGGCCAGGGACAAGGTCTGGTTGAGCGTATAGGGCACCGTGATGACGTTATCCAGGGAGTACTCGCTGCCGGAGAAATCCTTTTGCTGATAAACGCCCACGATCTCCAGAGGTACGCCGCAGACGGTGATCTTCTTGCCCAGAGGGTCGGCGTAGTCAAAGAAGAGCTCCGCCGCCTTGGACCCCAGCACGCACACTTGGGTGTTGTTCTTGATGTCCATGTAACAGAGGTCCCGGCCCTTTCCAATCTGGAAGTTATTGCACAGAGACCACTGGTCGCTGCCCAAATAGACCGTGGGCGGCCAGTCCATGTTGTCCGAGTTCTTAGCTCCATACTGGATGGTACCATAGACGCTGCCGCTGGGGGTGACGCCCACCACCAGGTCGTCCAGCTTCAGGCAGTAGTCATAGAGGCTCTGGAACACCTTGTCGCCGCCGGCGCCCCACTTGCTGGCGCTGACCTGGATCTGGTTGGAGCCCATGCTCTCGTAGTACTGCATGATCTCCTTGGTCTGGCCCTTGGCGTAGGACACCAGGGTGATGACTGACGCCAGGCCAATGATGATGCCCAGCATGGTCAGAAAGGTTCGGCCCTTCCGGCCGGCGATGGATTTCATGGCCAGCTTGATGGATTGCAGGATGCTCACAGCCAGTCCACCTCCTGTCCGTGGTCGGCCACGATGGACCCGTCGGCGATGCGCACCATCCGGGGAGCCGTGGCCGCGATGGAATTGTCGTGGGTGATGAGGATCACCGTGGTCCCCTCCAGGTAGAGCCGGCGGAGGATCTCCAGGACATGCTTGCCCGTCTTGGAGTCCAGCGCTCCGGTGGGCTCGTCGGCCAGGATGATGGGGGGATGGGTGGCGATGGCCCGGGCGATGGCCACCCGCTGCTGCTGGCCGCCGGACATCTCGGTGGGGCGGTGATCGCTGCGGTCGGCCAGGCCCACCCGCTCCAGAGCGTCCATCACCCGCTCCTCCCGCTCCCGGGTGCGCACCCCCTGGTAGATGAGGGGGAGCTCCACGTTCTCGTAGGCCGAGAGGGCCGGGATCAGGTTAAAGCCCTGGAAGATGAAGCCGATCTGTTTGTTGCGGATATGGGAGAGCTGGCGGTCTGAGAGCTCGGTCACGTCGGTGCCGTCCAGGTGATAGTCTCCATAGGTGGGTATGTCCAGGCAGCCCAGAATGTTCATCAGCGTGGACTTGCCCGAGCCCGACTGGCCCACGATGGCCACGAACTCCCCCCGGTCGATCTGGAGCGACACGCCGTTGAGGGCCCTCACCTCGTTCTCGTAGCCCTCGTTATAGATCTTGAACACGTCTTTGATGTCGATGAGCACGTCCATCCGCTCCTGTCTTAGCCGTAGGCCATGCCTTCGGTGTTCTGGTAAGTGATAAAGACCACGTCGCCCACTTCCAGGCCGGATTTGATCTCGGCGTTGGCCGCGTCCGACAGGCCCACCTCCACCGGCACCGGGTAGAAGCCCTCCGGCGGCGCGTCCACGCTGCCCTCCTCCATGCCGGGCTCCGGCTCGGGCAGGTCCACCGCGTTCTCCGGGCGCTCGTCAGCCTGGAGATAGACGATAGGCATGGTGTTGCCGTCCACGTCGCTGGTGTAGCGGATGGCGGCGGCGGGGACGATCATACAGTCCAGACTCTGGCTGGCGGCAAAGCTGTAATCCACGCTGACGCCGTTGCGGAGGGAACCGTCGTAGTTGTCTACCGTCAGGGTCACAGGGAATACCGTGACCGAGCTGTCCGCCTTGGGCTCCAGGCTGATGGACTCCACGGTGCCCATGTACGAATTGCCATTCCAGTCGGTGAGGTCGATCATCTGGCCCTTCTCAATGAAGGCGATGTTGCGCTGGTCCACGTCGATGACCACCTTCATCACCGAGGTGTCGGCGATGGAGACGGCCACCTTGCCGCTCTCCACCTCCTCGCCGGCAGTGACGCCCAGGGACACCACAGTGCCGTCAATGGGGGAGACGGCGTTGAAGTCGGCCAGGGCCTTCTGGGCATCCTGCACCTTCTTCTGAGCGGCGGTGAGCTCCTCATTCTTGGCCCGGATCTGATCCCGGATCTCGTCGTCCCCCTGGACCACCAGGGTCTGCCCCGCCGTCACGTCGGCATAGTTGAGGAGAGACACCGTCTTGACCGGACCGTTGGCCTTGGCGGTGAGCTCCCGGCTCTCATAGTACTTGAGCTTGCCGTTTTCGTAGGGGTAGATGGCCGTACCGTCGGCGGCCGTTAGGGACACGGTGGCGTCCATGTCCTGGGTGAGGGTGCCGGGGTTGTCCATCACGAACACCACCTCGAAGCACTTGGAGCCCTCGGGGGTGATGAAGCTGACCTTGTTGATCTTCTCCACCGTGCCGGTATAGTCCTTCATCACCGCGGGGATGGAGACCTTGGCGCTCTGCCCCACCGAGATGGACTTCTCATAGGCGTAGCTGAAGTAGAGGGACAGGCGCAGCTTCTTGTCGTTGACCAGGGTGGCCACCCGGCCGTCCTTGCTCAGGGTGTCCCCCACCTGGAGGTCCTCCACATTCATGAGCTTTCCAGAGAAGGGGGCCTGGACCGTGAGCTTGCCCAGCTCCTCGTTGAGCTTATTCATGTCCTCCTGGAGGGTCTTAAGGCTCTCCTGGGCGCTTTTCAAATCGTCCTCTGCCGCCTGGCTGCGGATGGTGTAGAGGGGGTCCCCCTTGGCCACCTGCTGACCCTCGGTGACAAAGACCTGGCTGACCGTGCCGGGATTGGTCAGGGTGATGGTGGCCGCCGACTTGGCCGCCACATTGCCGGTCCCCTGGACCATGGAGGAGATGGAGCCGATATCCACGGTCCCCAGCATCATCTCGCCCTTGTCCTTGGGTTTATCGGTAAAGGCGAATTTCCAGATGGCAAATCCGCCGCCGCCCACCAGGGCCAGCACCAGAATTCCGGCCAGCACCCGGCTAAGTACCTTCTTGCGCCGTTTCTTTTTGTGGGGCTTGGGCGGAGCGGGTACGTCCGGCACGTTCTCCACCGGAGTGGAAACGGGAGTCTGTTGTTCCGTCATAGTTCGTTCCTCCTCACGCCCCGCGCCTCCGGCCCCCGCCGGAGCAAAACGCAGGGCCTTGCTGGCGCCATTATACCATGTCTGCCTGTAAAAGATATTTGCAATCGGGTGACAAATCCTTAAAATATTCTTAAGTTCCAGGTCTCGCCTTCCAGTTTCGACCATTCCCACACCGTGCGAAAAAACCAGCGCTTTCGGATTTCCGCCGAAAGCGCTGGTTCAAAGTGCACTAAAAGGTCAGAGGCATATGCTGCTCCTCCCCCGGACGGACCGCCGCTTCATAGAAGCGGGTCATGGTCACCCCCATATAGGGAGACACCCACAGGCCTAGGATGCCCAGGGTCAGATAGGAGAGCAGCTCCCACCCCAGGAAGGAGAGCTCCAGCTTAAAGCAGGTCCACTTGCGGCCCTTCATGGCCTCGATGCTCCGGGAGATCACCCGGTTGGCGCCCTGCTCCGGATTGTCCAGGGCCAGGAACCACACCAGTTGGTAGCGCAGATACAGCCACAGTAAGAACATAACATAGAGGATCTGGCACAGGATCATCAGAATGAGTCCGGCCAGCCCCAGATGTTGACGGGCCAGGGCGCCCACTGTCGGCAGGAGCGCGGCCAGCAGCGCCCACGGCAGGATACGGAAAAACTGCACCACCGCCACCGCCAGCACCCGCCCGGTCTGGGCAAAGCCCTCCAGCAGGCACCAGAATCCGGCGCTCTCTCCCCGGGTCAGGCGCATCACATAGCTGAGGTAGCCCACCTGGGCCACCAGGGTATAGAACGCCAGCACCACCAGCAGCACGGTCAGCACCGCCCATCCGGTGGCGTTCAATCCGCCCTCGGTGGCCAGGCTGAGCACCGCCACCACGATCGCTATTCCGGGGGGCACCAGGGTCAGCAGATTGTATACCAGCGTCACCAGCATCACATGGGGATGGGCACTGGCCAGAGCGGCCCGGGCCTCCCGTTTGGCCTGGATGCGGTCAAACTTCCCCCCCATGCAATCTTCCTCCTCTCAGCGCCGGCCACCGCCAAATCCACCGCCCCGGCTGCCGCCTCCTCGGGAACCACCAAAACCGCCCCCGCGGCTGCCGCCGAAGCCTCCGCCTCGGGAGCCTCCAAACCCGCCGCCGCGGGAGCCGCCGAAGCCCCCTCTGGAGCCGCCGGAGGGCCGGCCGCCGAAGGTGCCGCCGCCCCGGGGACCGCGGTTTCCTACGCCGCCGAAGCCGCCGGGGTCACCGCCAAAGCCGCCCGGACCAGGCC
>DYBS01000053.1 GCA_019418525.1 Clostridiales bacterium | reverse complement strand
CACCCAGACCGTCCCTCCCGACGCGCCCCCGCCGGAGCCGGACGCCGAGGCGCCGGAATCCGCCAAGCCCGCCTCAGGACTGGGCAAGCTGCTTCGGGGCCTCAAGCTGGACGGCCTCGACACCGGCGATGTCCTGCTCCTGCTCATCCTCCTGTTCCTCTTTCTGGAGGGGGACGACATGGAACTGGTCATCACCCTGGGGCTGCTCCTGCTGCTGGGGCTGGAATAACGGGCGGCCGGCCCCCTGCCGGCCGCCCGTTATTCCTCTACCGTATGCAGCACTGTGCCGTCCGGCAACGCAAACTCCGTGAGTCCGAAGAGGGTACGGTCCGTCGACACCGCATAGGAGGTCATCCGGTAGGTCAGCTCCTCCCCTTTCCACTGCTCGGCGCACACCAACAGGCCGCTGTCCACGGAGACCCAGTACTTCTCCACATAGCCCAGCGCGTCCTCGCCTGTCTCCACATAAATGCAGGCCAGGCCGCCCTTCTCCTCATATCCGGCGGCGGCAATGGCATCCTGCTCCAGCTCCAGTACGTCCTCATAGGTGGGGATGCGCTGGCCCTCCAGATCCGCCGAGTGCCCGTCCGCCGGACCGGAAAGGGCCGTGCGGTCGCCTCCATACCACAGCCAGAACTGCCCGTCGCCCACGATGGAGTAACGTACCGTCCCGCCTGGCAGGGCTGCCTCCGTCTGGGTCCAGCCGCCGTCCACCCACACGTCCGCATGGGTGGTTCCGCTCTCTCCCTCGCCCCAGAAGTCCTCGATCGTGACCGCGCGAGTGTAGCGGTCCGGGCGGGAGAGGGTATCCCGGATGACGCTCTGCACCGTCTCCGGCGTCACGTCCACCAGCACCAGACCGCTCTGCTCGCCAGGCTCTCCCCCCGGCTGCTGGGAGACCTCCGGCGTGGGCAGCACGATCTTCGCCGTGTCCGGTGCAAAGAGGCCCAGTCCAAAGCTGGACACCATGGCCACCACGATGACGATGCCGATGAGTACCACCAGCAGATTCCGCTTTCTGCGCTCCACGCCTGTTCCCTCCTCTCCGCCCGGACCGCGTTATGTCCGGAATTCCTCCGGCCGTTCGGCCCGCAGGCCGAATTTCCACTCAATGGCGTCGGCGATCCGGCGGCAGGCAAAGCCGTCGCCGTAGGGATTGACGGCGTGGGCCATGGCGGTGTAGGCCGCCGGAGCGGTGAGTAGCTCGGAGGCCATGGAGAAGATGACGTTCTCCTCCGTCCCCGCGATCTTCACGGTCCCCGCCTCCACCGCCTCGGGCCGCTCGGTCTCCCGCCGCAGGACAAGCACCGGCCGCCCCAGGGCGGGGGCCTCCTCCTGTAGTCCGCCCGAGTCGGTCATGACCAGATAGGCCCGGGCCATCAGGTTGTGCATCTCGTCGGCGGAGAGCGGATCAATGAGGTGGATACGGTCGTGGCCGCCGAGGTACTTCCCCGCCGCCTCCCGCACCACCGGGGACAGGTGAACCGGGTAGACCAGCTCCACCTCCGGGAAGGCGTCCGCCACCCGGCGCAGAGCCGTCATGATGTTAGCCATGGGCTGGCCGTAGTTCTCCCGCCGGTGGCAGGTCACAAGGATGATCTTTCGGCCGGTGTAGTCCAGATGGTTGAGAAGATCCGTTGTGAAGTGATAATCCTTCACAACCGTGGTCTTGAGGGCGTCGATCACAGTATTGCCCGTGACAAACACCCCGTCGGTGATCCCCTCCCGCTCCAGGTTGGCGCGGTTAGCCCGTGTGGGGCAGAAGTGCAGGTCGGCGATGTCGCCCACCAGCTTCCGGTTCATCTCCTCCGGAAAGGGAGAATACTTGTCACCCGTGCGCAGCCCCGCCTCCACATGGCCCACCCTGATCTGGTGGTAAAAGGCGGCCAGCGCCCCGGCGAAGGTTGTGGAGGTGTCCCCGTGGACCAGCACCAGGTCGGGTCTGGCCTGCTCCAGCACCCCCTCCATGCCCAGCAGGCACTTGGAGGTGATGGTGGAGAGGGTCTGGCGGGGCTCCATGATGTTCAGATCGTAATCGGGCCGGAGCTGGAAGATCTCCAGCACGGAATCGAGCATCTCCCGGTGCTGGGCCGTCACACAGCAGACCGGCTCCAGGCCCGGACGGCGCTGGAGCTCCGCCACCAGGGGAGCCATCTTGATGGCCTCCGGCCGGGTGCCGAAGATGGTCATGACGCGCACCTGCTTCATTTCTCTTCCCCCTTCTCGTCCGGCTTCTCACCGTCGTTTTTCTTACCGTTGGCGCCCAGGAAAATCCGGGCGGAGATCGCCCCCGCGAAGCACAGGGCCAGCAGGAGCAGCATGGCCTTCACCGGCCCGCTGGTGGTGAGCACAACGGCGGACAGGCCCAGGATGGCGCTGATGACATACAGCACCGCCACCGCCTGCTTCTGGTTGAAGCCCATGTCGATAAGCCGGTGGTGCACGTGGCTGCGGTCGGCGTGCATGGGGCTCTGTCCATGGGCAATGCGGCGGATGAAGGCGAAGCAGGTGTCGAAGATGGGCAGGCCCAGCATGAGGAAGGGCACCGCGAAGGAGATAATGGTATAGAACTTGAACAGGCCCTGAATCGACACCACCGCCAGAATATAGCCCAGGAAGGTGGAGCCCGTGTCCCCCATGAAGATCTTGGCGGGATTCATGTTGTAGGGCAGAAAGCCGATACACCCGCCCGCCAGGGCGGCCATGAGAATGGCCACGTTGCCCTCGCTGACCACCAGGGCGATCACCAGCAGGGTCATGGAGCTGATGGTGGATACGCCGCAGGCCAGGCCGTCCAGGCCATCAATCAGGTTGACGGCGTTGGTGATGGCCACGATCCAGATGACCGTGGCGGGCACCGCCAGAATCCCCAGATTCCAGTAGGGATCCGCGGAAAACACGTTGGGGTTGGACAGCGTCTCGATCACGTTGCCCGAGAGCACCGCCACCAGGGCGGCGATGATCTGCACCACAAACTTGAACATGGCCCGCAGCGAGTAGATATCATCAAAGATGCCCAGCACGACGATGATGACCGCCCCCAGCAGCATCCCCCGCATTTGGGCGTTCAAGTCCAGAAAGAGCAGGACGCTGAGCAGGAAGCCCAGGAAGATGGCCAGTCCGCCCATGCGGGGGATGGGGTGGTCGTGCATGCGGCGGCCGTCCTTGGGTACATCCACCGCCTTGACCCGAATGGCCAGGTTTTTCACCACCGGAGTGGCCACCAGGGCCACCACCAGGGCCACCACCAGGGCGGCGGCCACGATGCCGATGAGGGGAAGATCCAGATTTCTTGGCATGGGAATTTGCTCCTTATCTTATTACCGGGCCAGGAAGCCCACCTTTTTGTAGACCTTGCGAAGAGTCTTTTCCGCCACGTAGGACGCCTTCTCCGCGCCGGCGCGGTAGACCCCCTCCAGATAGGCCTTGTCGGAGAGCAGGCGGCGGGTCTCCTCCTGGATGGGCCGGAGCATCTCCACCACGGCCTCGCCCACCACGGGCTTGAACGCGCCGTAGCCCTTGCCGTCGAACTCCGCCTCAATGGCCTCGAAGCTCCTGCCGGTGACGGCGGAATAAATGCTCATCAGGTTGGACACGCCCGGCTTGTTCTCCCGGTCGAATCGGACGCAGCGCTCAGTGTCGCTGTCGGTGATGGCCCGCTTGAACTTGCGCAGGATGTCCTCCGGCTTATCCATCAGGAACACGCAGCCCTCGGGGATGGATTTGCTCATCTTGGTGTCCGGCTGGTTCAGGCTCATCACCCGCGCGCCCATCTTGGGGATGTAGGGCTCGGGCACCTTGAGCACGTCGCCGTACACGTGGTTGAAGCGCTGGGCCACGTTGCGGGTCAGCTCCACGTGCTGCTTCTGATCCTCCCCCACCGGCACAAAGTCCGGCTGGTAGAGCAGGATGTCCGCCGCCATCAGGCAGGGGTAGGTAAACAGGCCGGCGTTGATGTTGTCGGCGTGCTTGGCGGATTTGTCCTTGAACTGGGTCATGCGGGACAGCTCGCCGAACATGGTGTAGCACTCCAGCACCCAGGCCAGCTCCGCGTGCTGGTGCACGTGGGACTGGACAAAAATTGTGTTGCGCTCCGGGTCCAGACCGCAGGCGATGTACTGGGCCACCTGCTCCAGAGTGCGGCGGCGGAGCTCCGCCGGGGTCTGGCGCACGGTGATGGTATGCATATCGGCCATAAAGTAGAAGCAGTCGAACTCGTCCGCCCGGGCGCCCCAGTTCTTGATGGCCCCCAGGTAGTTGCCCAGGTGGAGCTCGCCGCTGGGCTGGATGCCGGAGAGCATGACTTTTTTCTGGTTTTCCATTCTAAAACACACCTCTTACGAGTGATTTTTGGCTCATTGGGTACAATGCCCCATATTGGTTTATCATATCATATCCAAATGGCCTTGACAATCCTTAGGCGAAAAATATAGAATAATGTGATGAAGTTTAAAAAAGGAGTCTTTTCAATGGATCTGAACTGGTTTGAGGAGATGGAAGCCCGCATCCCCAAGGACGGCGTCCGCACCCGCTTCGCCCCCTCCCCCACGGGCTACATGCACGTGGGCAACCTCCGCACCGCCCTCTACACCTGGCTCATCGCCCGCCACAGCGGCGGCAAGTTCATCCTCCGCATTGAGGATACCGACCAGGGCCGCCTGGTGGAGGGCGCCACCGAGGTCATCTACGCCACCCTGCGCAAGTGCGGCCTGACCTGGGACGAGGGCCCCGACATCGGCGGCCCGGTGGGACCCTACATCCAGACCGAGCGCCGGGCGCTGTACGGCAAGTACGCCGAGCTGCTGGTGGAGAAGGGCCACGCTTATTACTGCTTCTGCGAAAAGACCGAGTCTGAGGAGGACTCCGGCAACTTTGACCGGGCGGCCGACCCCTGCCGGGACATGAGCCTGGAGGAGGCCAGGGCCAAGGTGGCCGCCGGCGCCCCCTACGTCATCCGCCAGAAGATCCCCGCGGAGGGCTCCACCGTCTTCTCCGACGCCGTATTCGGGGACATTACCGTAGAGAACTCCACACTGGACGACCAGGTGCTCATCAAGCGGGACGGCCTGCCCACCTACAACTTTGCCAACGTCATCGACGATCACCTGATGGGCATCACCCACGTGGTGCGGGGTTCCGAGTACCTGTCCTCCGCCCCCAAGTACAATCTGCTGTACCAGGGCTTCGGCTGGGACGTACCCACCTATATCCACTGCTCCCCCGTCATGCGGGACGCCCACAACAAGATGAGCAAGCGCAAGGGCGACCCCTCCTACGAGGATCTCATCGCCATGGGCTATCTGTCCGAGGCGGTGGTCAACTACGTCACCCTGCTGGGCTGGTCTCCCAGAGGCGAGTACGCCGAGCGGGAGTTCTTTACCCTGGCCGAGCTGGCGGAGATTTTCGACATCGGCGGCATCTCCAAGTCCCCCGCCATCTTCGACATCGAAAAGCTGACCTACTTCAACGCCCACTACCTTCGGGAGATGAGCCCCGAGGCCTTCCATGCGGCCGCCCTGCCCTACATCCGCCAGGCGGTGCAGAATCCCGCCCTCTCCACGGAGGAGATCGCCGGGCTGCTCCAGGCCCGGTGCGAGCGTCTCACCGACATCCCAGAGAAGCTGGACTTTTTTGACGCCCTGCCCGACTACGACGCGGGGCTGTTCACCAACAAGAAGTCCAAGACCAATCCGGAGGTGTCCCGGCGGATGCTGGAGGCCGTCCTTCCCGCCCTGGAGGGGCTGGCCGACTGGACCGTGGACGGGATTCATGACGCTCTGATCGGCCTGGCCGAGTCTCTGGAGGTCAAAAACGCCACCCTCATGTGGCCGGTGCGCATTGCCGCGGCGGGCAAGGCGGTCACCCCCGGCGGCGCGGTGGAGATCTGCCACATTCTGGGGAAGGACGAGTGCCTGCGCCGCCTCCGTCTTGGGCTGGACAAGCTGGGCGGCTGAGCCCAGCCGTGAATGGTGAGAAAAATGCAGATGTTTGCCGACGGCCGCAGTAGAAAAGTGGTGTTTCTGGCCCACTGCCTGCTGAACCAAAACGCCATCTCCGACGGAACCGCTGTATATCCGGCCGCTTTCCGAGAGCTGGTGCAGTTCTTTCTGGAACATCAGGTGGGAATCGTTCAGCTTCCCTGCCCGGAGCTCTGCTGCCTTGGGCTGGACCGTGGAAACAGGCTGGGCGCGCAGTCCCCGGTCACAGAAGAAAACACCCGTATTCGTGCCGCCATGCAGGCGCCCGCCCCCAGCCGGATACTGGAGGACCTAGTTGAATCTGTCATGCATCAGGTGCTGGAGTACCACAGATACGGGTTTCGCATCGTTGCGTTTCTGGGCGCAAACCGCTCCCCCAACTGCGGAGTGGAAACCACGTCCGACCGCAATCAAGAGATGCCCGGCCGTGGCCTTTTCCTCGGCGCGCTGGAAGATCGGATTCAGGCGGCCGGCTTGGAAATTCCTCTTCTGGGCGTGAAGGCCTCCGATGATCTGCTCAACCTTTTTGCGCGGCTTCGCCCCCTTCTTTAGCTTATATTTACCGCACATAAAACGCCCCCTTTTACGCAACCTAGCCGTAAAAGGGGGCGTTTTGTCATGGAGAAACGGAGAAAACAGGTGCTGGCCGCCAGCTTTCTGGCGGGGGCCTTCGCGGTGACCGCCGGGTTTGCAGTACAGGGCCACGCCCGGGCGGCACAGTACCGGCGCATGCTGGACAACACCTATCAGCACGCCTTCACCGAGCTGGCCACGGCGGCGGGCGAGCTGGATGTCGCCCTCCGAAAGGTGACCTACGCCACCAGTCCCGAGCTGTTCTCCGCACTGTGCGCCCAGGCCTACAGCAAGGCGCTGGCCGCTCAGTCGGCTCTGGGCGAGCTGCCCTACGGCAACGTAGAGCTGGAGCAAACCGCCGCCTTCCTGGCCAAAACCGGCGACTACGCCATGGCCCTGGCCCGGGACGCCTACGGCGAGACGGCGTGCACCGAGGCGCACCGGGAGACCCTGCGCGGCCTGGCGGGGGCCGCCTCCACCCTGTCCGGCGCCCTCCAGAGCCTGCTGGCGGAGCTGGACGCGGGCACCATCCGGCCGGAGGATGTGGAGACCGTTCAGGCACGGCTGTCCAATGCCACGGAGTCGGGTGAACTCCCCGCCGGCTCGGCCTTCCAGACGGTGGAGGCCGACTTCCCCGAGGTGCCCGCCCTGATCTACGACGGCCCCTTTTCCGACCACCTGTCGGGCCGCACGCCCAAGATGCTGGAGGGGCTGCCCCAGGTCTCCGAGGCGGAGGCCCGCAGGGCCGCGGCGGCCTTTCTGGGGCTACGGGAGGACATCTTCACCCTCAGCGCCCAGGGCGAGGGACAGCTCCCCACCTGGGGCTTCTCCGCCCTGGTGAATGGCGGCGAGCTCTATGTAGAGGTCACCCGGCAGGGCGGCCAGGTGCTCCAGGTACTCTCCTCCCGGCCGGTGGGCGAGGCGTCCCTCTCCGCCCAGGAGGGGCGGCAGAAGGCTGCGGAGTTTCTGTCCGAGCGGGGCTACCAGGATATGGACCCCAGCTACTCCATCCAGCAGGGCGGCATACTCACTGTCCACTTTGCCTCCCGCCAGGACGGCGTGTACTGCTACCCCGATCTGGTCAAGGTGGGTGTGGCGCTGGACACCGGGGATGTGGTGAGCTTTGAGTCGGAGGGCTACCTCATGAACCACGGGGACCGTACCCTCCCCGCCCCCGCCGTCTCCGAGGCGGAGGCGGCCGCCCAGGTGGACGGCTCCCTCACCGTTCTGGCCCACCAGCTCGCCCTGATCCCCACCGGCGGCGAGTACGAGGTGCTGTGCCACGAATTCAAGTGCCAGAACGCCTCCGGCGGCCACGTGCTGGTCTACGTGGATGCCGCCGATGGCCGCCAGGAGCGCATTCTGCTGCTCCAGGAGGACGAGAATGGGACGCTGGTAATCTGAAACGCGAAGTTTGGAACGTACAGTTTCTGCAAAACCGATTGACAGGGAATTAACAATGTGCCATAATAGGTTCCGGTAAATCGTTAAACTTTTAACGATTTAAAATTCACGTATACACGGAGGTACCTGTTATGTCCCGTTTTACGCTTCCCAGAGACATCTATTATGGCGCCAATGCGCTGGAAAATCTGAAGAATCTGAAGGGCTCCCGTGCGGTGCTGGTGCTGGGCGGCGGCTCCATGAAGAAGTTCGGCTTTGTGGACAAGGCCCTGGGCTATCTGAAGGAGGCCGGCATTGAGACCCGCCTGATCGAGAACGTAGAGCCCGATCCCTCTGTGGAAACCGTGATGAGCGGCGCGGCAGTCATGCGGGAGTTTGAACCCGATTGGATCATCTCCATGGGCGGTGGCTCTCCCATCGACGCGGCCAAGGCCATGTGGGCCTTCTACGAGTACCCGGAGACCACCTTTGAGGATCTGATCACCCCCTTCAGCTTCCCGGAGCTGCGCCAGAAGGCCAGGTTCTGCGCCATCCCCTCCACCTCTGGCACCGCCACCGAGGTCACCGCTTTCTCCGTCATCACCGACTACCAGAAGGGCATCAAGTACCCCCTGGCCGACTTCAATATCACCCCCGACGTGGCCATCATCGACCCGGCCCTGGCCGAGACCATGCCCCCCAAGCTGGTGGCCCACACCGGCATGGACGCCCTGACCCACGCCATCGAGGCCTATGTGTCCACCCTCCACACCGTGTTCACCGATCCCCTGGCCCTCAAGGCCATCCACATCGTGGAGAAGGATCTGCTCCGCTCCTTTAACGGCGACATGGGCTGCCGCGAGGAGATGCACTACGGCCAGTGCCTGGCCGGCATGGCCTTCTCCAACGCCCTGCTGGGCATCGTCCACTCCATGGCCCACAAGACCGGCGCGGCCTTCTCCACCGGCCACATCACCCACGGCCTGGCCAACGCCATGTACCTGCCCTACGTCATCGCCTACAACGCCAAGGCCGACGGCGTGGCCGAGCGCTATGCCGACATCGCCCGCACCATGGGCGTCGTGGGCGACACCACCGCCGAGCTGGTGGAGGGCCTGCGCGCCAAGATCCGCTCCATGAACGATGCCATGGGCATCCCCAACACCCTGAAGGACTTCGGCATTATTGAAGACGAGTTCAAGGAGAAGCTGGATGCCATCGCCGCCAACGCGGTGGGCGACGCCTGCACCGGCTCCAACCCCCGCCCCATCGATCCCGCCACCATGGCCAAGCTGTTTACCTGCATCTACTACGGCACTGAGGTCGACTTCTGATTCTGATTTCTACTTCCTTCCTCCATTTCTACATCATAAGCCGGATGGGCGCGGTCGTTTGACCGCGCCCATCCGGCTTATCTGCGTCCTGTTAGAGCTCTTTCACGTAAAAGTAGTGGCCGTACTCCCCCACGGCGGGCTCCACTGCGCCGAAGCGGCGGTAGCCCAGCTTTTCATAGAAGCCGGGGGCCTGAAATCCAAAGGTGTTCAGCTCCAGGCGCTTCGCACCCTGGCGGGCGGCGTCCTGCTCCAGCTGGGCCAGGAGGCAGGCCCCCAGGCCGGTGCCCCGGCGGGACTCCGCCACCCAAAGCACGTCCAGCAGGGCCAGCTCCCCCATCCGGAAGGCATCGCAGCCGCCGATGATCTGTCCGGCCTCGTCCTCCACCACCAGGGAGAGATCCGCCGTATCGGAGACAAAGGTGCGGTTATAGGCCCGCAGGCCGGCGTGAACCGCCGCTTCCCCCGCCTCCCCGGCGGGCTTGATGACATAGTGCTCCATCGCTCTCAATCCTCCATATCAAACGGGGGCAAATCCCGGCTCTGGGGGATGGCGTCGCCCTCAAATTCCAGCTCGTCGGGGACGGGCTCTGGGGCAGCGTCCACCATCCCCTGCTTAAACTGCATCTCCTGCCACTGATCCTTGGTAATGAGCACTTGGCGGGGCTTGGAGCCTTCAAAGGGCCCCACGACTCCCTTCTCCTCCATCTGGTCCACCAGTCGGGCCGCCCGGGAGTAGCCTAGCTTGAGCCGCCGCTGGAGCATGGACACGGAGGCCATGCCGGTCTCCACCACCACTTCAATGGCGGCGGGGAGCAGCTCGTCGTAGTCGTCCCCCACCTCGTCCGGCGCGGAGCCGCCCACGCCCTTGCTCCCCTTCTCCTTCTCGGCGGCGTGCTGCTCGATCTCATGGATGATCTCCTCCGAGTACTCGGCCGACCCGCTGTTCTGCTTGATAAAGCCCACTACGGCGGCCACCTCCTCGTCGGAGATGAGGCAGCCCTGCACCCGCTGGGGCTTGCCGGTGCCCAGGGGGAAGTAGAGCATGTCGCCCCGGCCCACCAGCTTTTCCGCGCCGGTGGTGTCCAGGATGATGCGGGACTCCAGGGAGGAGGCCACGGCAAAGGCGATGCGGCTGGGGATATTGGCCTTCATCAGACCGGTGATCACGTCGGCGGAGGGCCGCTGGGTGGCGATGATCAGGTGCATGCCGGCGGCGCGGCCCATCTGGGCCACTCGGCAGATGGACTCCTCCACCTCCTTGGCGGCCACCAGCATCAGATCGGCCAGCTCGTCAATGACCACCACAATCTGGGGCATCTTCTCCATGCCCTCGGTCTTGGCGGCGTGGGCGTTGTAACTGGCCAGATCCCGCACCCCGATCTCCGAGAAGGCCCGGTAGCGCTTCATCATCTCCACCACCGCCCACTGGAGGGCGCCCGCCGCCTTCTTGGGGTCGGTGACCACGGGAATGAGCAGATGCGGGATGCCGTTGTAGATGCCCAGCTCCACCATCTTGGGGTCCACCATGATGAGGCGCACCTCCTCAGGGGTGGCCTTGTAGAGCAGGGAGATAATCAGAGAGTTGGTACACACCGACTTGCCCGAGCCGGTAGTGCCGGCGATGAGCAGGTGGGGCAGCTTGGCAATATTGCCCACCACATTGCGGTTGCTGATGTCCCGGCCCACAGCAAAGGAAACCTTGGAGGGGTTGTCCCGGAACTCACTGGAGTCGATGACATCGTGGATATAGACCGGGGAGACGAGCTTGTTGGGCACCTCAATGCCCACCATGGAGATCTTGTCCGGGATGGGGGCGATGCGAACGCCGGTAGCCCCCAAGGCCAGGGCGATATCGTCAGCCAGGTTGGTCAGCTTGTTAAGCCGCACCCCCTGGTCCAGCTCCACCTCGTACCGGGTCACCGATGGGCCGCGGGTCACATTGGCGATGGTAGCATCGATTCCGAAGGACCGGATGGTGTCGGACAGGCGGGCCTGATTGGCCTGGAGCTCGCTGGCCACGTCGGCGCCCGACACGCCTGCCCCCTCGTTCAGCAGCGAAACCGGCGGATACTGGTAGGCCGCCGGAGTCCCCTCCTCCAGTTTGCGGGCGATGTCCTGGGCCACCTCGGCCGCCGCCTGGGCAGCCTCCTCCCTCTTCACCTTGGCCACAGCGGGCTCCCGCTCAATCTCCGGCACCGGCGGCCTACCAGTA
>DYBS01000052.1 GCA_019418525.1 Clostridiales bacterium | reverse complement strand
CCCCGGCCCACTGCGGTCCCGCCTGCGGCTTCAGAGATGGAAGAACCCGCCCCGCTCCCCTCCCTCTCACAGATCCTGCCCTGGGTGTGGGCGGCGGGTGCGCTGGGGGTGTTCCTCTGGAATCTAGTGGGCTGGCTGCGCTTCCGCCGGTGGATCAAACGCTGGGCCATCCCGGAGCCCTCCCCGGAGGCCGCCGCCCGGGCAGCGGAGCTGTCCCCGCTCCCGATGCGGCTTCTCCGCTGTCCGGGGCTGTCAGGGCCCATGATGACGGGGCTCTTCCGGCCCACAGTGCTCCTCCCCGACCCGCCGCCGGAGGGTGAAGCTCTCGCCTTCGTCCTTCTCCACGAGCTGACCCACTTCCGCCGCCGGGACATCTGGTACAAAACCCTCCTGCTCCTGGCGGCGGCGGTCCACTGGTTCAATCCCCTGGTGTGGTTGATGCTCCGCGCGGCGGAGGGCGACCTGGAGCGCGCCTGCGACGCCGACGTGCTCCGCGCTCTGCCGCCGGAGGCCCGGGATCCCTACGCCGCCGCCATCCTGGCCGCCGCCCGCCGGGGCAGCTAAACGAAACGCCCGCACGGTGATTGCCGTGCGGGCGCTTTTCAAACAGGTCCAGACATAGCACAACCCCCCAGCCGTCCAGCGCGACTGGGGGGTTACTTCTGATTCTGAATCTCTACCATGTCTCAACCTCATGCTTTCTACAGATTTGCGCACGTTTGAAATCCGGTTTCCAAGAATCCATAAACCTACATTTCCGTGAATCTCGATCTGGTGCTAAGTCATCCTTTTACGATACTTCGTTTCGGGGGCTTTGGCACGCCATTTTCGCACATGCGAATGAGTTTGGAACCTGTCGCGTTTTGGAATCTTTGGTTTGCTCTGGACCCTTGGTCCTTTGCGCTTGGGTTTTTGCTTGTTTCCAGATTTCGTTTGGCGCTGATACAGATGCCCTTTTGCTCTTTTAGGAGAACAAATTTTTTGTGGATTTCTTGGATGGATTTCTTCTAGGTCATGCGATCTATATGAAAATCTCCAAGCTCCGGGTCATCTGTGAAAGTGGGGGTCGCGTCCTCTTAGTACATTGGACTCTCTCCTTTCTTTCTGGCTATATTGTACTATCAGAACCCGGTTTTGTCAAGCCCTTTTTAGGAGATTCTCATAAGAAAATAAGCAAAGCCCCGCTCCAGTCAAGGAGCGGGGCCACAGGGCGTCACCCGCCGCCCAGAAGCAGCAGAATCAGTCCATAGAGCACGCTGGCGGTGATACCGTACACCAGCACCGGCCCGGCGATGGTGAACATCTTGACACAGGTGCCGGTGGTGAAGCCCTCGCTGCGGAACTCCAGCGCGGGGGCGGCCACGGCGTTGGCAAAGCCGGTGATGGGCACCAGGGTTCCCGCCCCGGCGTGCTTGGCCAGGCGGTCAAAGACCCCCAGCCCGGTGGTCAGGGCGGATAGGAAGATGAGGCTCACCGACACCGCGCCGGAGGCCATATCCTTCTCCAGCCCCTGGGCCAGGAACCACTCCCGCAGGCCCTCGCCCAGAGCGCAGATGGCCCCGCCCACCAGGAAGGCCCAGGTCAGGTCCTTCCACAGGGGCGATGGCTTGGACTTTTTCTGTACATAGGCGGCATATTCCTGCTCGCTCATATCCACGGCGCATCCCGTCCTTTCCCCCTTAGGATACCCGGGTAGAGGAGCGTCTATACGCTCAGCTCAGCTCCTGGTACATGGCCGGGGCATCGGCCTTTCCTACATGCTCGCTGACGTTGAGGACCTGGACCTTCACGCTCCGCTCGCCGAAGCGCAGCTCCAGCACGTCCCCCTCCTTCACGTCGTAGGAGGCCTTTACCGGGCGGCCATTGGCGGTGACCCGCTGGTTGTCGCAGGCCTCGTTGGCCACGGTGCGCCGCTTGATGAGGCGGGAGACTTTCAGCCACTTATCCAAACGCATATTGGAGACTCCTTTCATGAAAAGCGGCCCCGGGTGCTCCGGGGCCGCGGGATGGGTATGTTTACTTGGCCACCGCGTCCTTCAGGGGACGGCCGGGCTTGAACATGGGCACCTTGGCCGCGGGGATCTCGATGGTCTTTTCGGGGTCGCGGGGGTTACGGCCGGTGCGGGCGGCCCGCTCCCGGACCTCAAAGGCGCCGAAACCCACCAGCTGCACCTTCTCACCGTCGGCCAGGGCGGCGGTGATGACGTCCAGAGCGGCGTTCAGGGCGTTCTCCATGTCCTTCTTGGACAGCTCGGCCCGCTGGGCGGCCGCGGCGATCAGTTCGGTCTTATTCATAATGATTTCCTCCTGTGTGTGATACTGCCTCGGGTCAGCTCCGCTTGGCCTGCTCCCAGAGGGCGTCCAGCTCTTCCAGGGTCATCTCCTCCATGGGCCGGTCACCGGCCTTGGCCAGAGCCTCCACCTTGGCAAAGCGGCGGATGAACTTGTCGGTGGCCCGGGTGAGGGCCTCTTCGGGGTCGGCGTGGACGAAGCGGGAGACGTTCACCGCCGCGAAGAGCAGGTCGCCCAGCTCCTCCTCGATGTTGCTCTCCTGGTCCACGGCCTGGCGCAGCTCGTCCAGCTCCTCGCCCACCTTGTCCAGGGCACCGGACACATCGGGCCAGTCGAAGCCAGCCTTGCGGGCCTTCTTCTGGACCTTCTCGGCCCGCCACAGGGCGGGAAGGGAGCGGGCCACGGCAGAGAGGGCGTCGGTGTTGGTGGCCTGTCCCTTCTCCTTGCGCTTGAGCTCCTCCCAGTTAGAGAGGACCTCGCCGGTGCCGGAGACCTTTACCTCGCCAAAGACGTGGGGGTGGCGGTAGATGAGCTTTTTGCAGATGCCGTCGGCCACGCCGTTCAGGTCGAAGTGTTCCTCCTCCTGCTCCATGCGGGCGTGGAGGACCACCTGGAGCAGCACGTCCCCCAGCTCCTCCTTCAGGTGCTCAGGACTCTTCTCGTCGATGGCCTCCACAGCCTCATAGGCCTCCTCCAAGAAATTGCGGCGGATGGACTCGTGGGTCTGCTCCGCGTCCCAGGGGCACCCCCCGGGGGCGCGGAGAATGGCGACGATCTGCTCCAGATCGCTTACGTCATAGGATTCTTTCTTTGGAAAATCTACCATAGTTTGATCTCTCCTGCAAGCTATTTTTCCACTTCCGCTTACTTTATACGCAGCAGCCGGGCGATTTTGTCCCCCTTGGGCATGAGCTCCAGATCCTCTCTGGAGATGACCCGCAGGATCAGGACCAGGACGAAGTAGACGATCACGCCCACTCCGATGGCGGCGGCGGTGGAGACAGCGTTGCCCAGGAAGGAGAGGGAAACGGCGCCGGTGACCTCATCCACCTTCTGGAAGGAAGCCATGCCCGCCAGCACCCGGGCGGCCGCGCCGTAGGAGGCCCAGGCCGCGCCGCCCATCACCACGGCGGCGATGAGGGGCTTCAGGAAGGCCTTGGTATAGCTGGGGGCGCTGGGCACTCTCCCCTTGATGATGAGGAGGTTCAGGACCGCGGCGATGGCGAAGCAGCACAGGGTGCCCACCGGCGCGCCGTAGATCATGATGTTGGGGTTGCCCACCAGGGTGTAGTTGACGATGATCTTCACCACGCCGCCGATGACCACCGTCACGATGGGCAGGGTGACGATGCCGTTGGCCTGGAGAATGGAGGTGGCAATAAGCTGGATACACACGAAGATGGACGCCAGGCCCAGAATGGAGAGCAGCGGGCCGGCGATGGTGTGGTCGGTGCTGCCGCCGGTGAGGAGCCACATGATGGGCTCACCCAGGGCGAAGAGGCCCATGCCGCAGGGCAGAGCCAGCAGCGCGCCGAAGCGGAGGGCGGACTCGGAGACCTGCCGGGCCTCCAGGTCATTGTGCCGGGCCCGGGCGGCGGACACCGCCGGGATGATGCTGGCGGTGAGGGGCACCATCAGGTTGAAGGGCAGGTTGTAGATGCTCATGCACTTCTGATAGGCGCCGTAGAGGCCGCGGGCAGAGTCCAGCACCGGCACCACGCTGTGGTCGGTGGCGGCGGCCTGGATGTTCTCCTGGAGGATGGTGACCGCCTTGTTGCCGATGTCGAAGAGACCCTGGGTCTGGCTGGTGACGGTGGCGCCGCTGTCCAGGATGGCCTGGAACACGTTCTGCAGCTGGCCGTTAACCAGGTTGGTGTCGATGAGGGTAACAATGGCGCTGGTGGAGGAGCTGATGGTGATGGGGATGGCCAGCTTCAGCAGGCGCACCAGGATCTCCTTGGAGGAGTCGGCCCGGTCGGTAAAGGGGCCGGGGTTGAGCCGCCGGGTGCGCCGGTGGTTGAAGCTCAGGTAGATCACCGACAGGATGCTGCCCACCGACACGCCGAAGATGGCGCCCACGGCCATCATCCGGTCGCCGAAGTCCTCGGGCTGGAGGGCCAGGGAACCGATAAAGAGGGCCAGGCCCATGCCGATGATGAGCTTGGAGGCGTTCTCCATGACCTGGGAGATGGCGGTGGGGATCATGTTCATGTGGCCCTGGGCGTAGCCCCGGAAGGCGGAGCAGCAGCAGGTACACAGCACCGCCGGGGAGAGGGCCATCACGCACCACACCGCCTTCTCGTTCTGGAGGGCATAGGTGGCCACCGGCTGGGCAAACACCGACATGCAGATAAAGCTGAAGGTGCCCATGGCCAAAAAGGCGAAGAAGGCGACTTTAAAGACCTTCTGCACCTGGTTGTACCGGCCCAGGGCGTTTGCCTCAGACACGGTCTTGGACAGGGCCACGGGGAGGCCGGCGGTGGAGATGGTGAGGAAAAAGCTATAAATATTATAGGCCGCTCCGAAGTCGCCATAAGCCTCGTCGGAGAGGATGATCCCCAGGGGGATCTTGTAGATGGCGCCGATGATCTTGATGATGATGGTGCTCACCATCAGGATGGCCACGCCGCCGAAGAAGGTGTTTTTTTTCTGCTGACTGGACAAACGCAGGTCCCCCTTAGTCCCGGAAGAGCAGGTGCAGGGCATAGTCCTGCACCTCGCGCTTGACCCGGTCGATGTCGATGGTGAGGAACTCACCGTTCTCATATATGACCTTGCCCCGGGCCATATTCATGGTCACGTTGGACCCGTGGGCGGCGTAGACCAGGTTGGAGATCACGTCGTGGCAGGGGGTCAGGTTCAGGGCGTTGAAGTCCACCAGGATGAGGTCGGCGTCGTAGCCGGCCTGGATGCGCCCGGTCTGACGGCCCAGGGCCTTGCCGCCGTTGGCGGTGGCCATCTCCAGGGCCTCCCCGGGCAGCAGGGCCAGGGGGTCGCAGTTGGCGCCGTTCTGGAGGATAGCGGCGATCTTCAGGTCGCCGAAGAGGTCGGTGCAGTTGTTGGAGGACACGCCGTCGGTGCCCAGGGCCACGTTGACCCCGGCCTTCCGCATGGCGGTCACCGGGGCGATGCCGGAGCCCAGCTTCAGGTTGGACATGGGGTTGTGGATGGCGGCGACACCCTTCTCGGCCATGATGGCCCAGTCCTCGGGGGTGGTCCACACGCAGTGGGCGGCGATGGCTCGGGTGTCCCACACGCCGCAGCGGTCCAGCACCTGGATGGGGGTGAGGCCGCCGTGGCGGGCCTTGCACTCCTCGTGCTCGGTGCGGGTCTCGGAGATGTGGACGTGCATGCCCAGGCCCTTCTCCTTGGCGAAGGCGGCGGTCCACTCCCACAGGGGGGCGCTGGAGGTGTACTCGGCGTGGATGGAGGCGTCCACCAGGATCTGCCCGTGGTTGTAGCCGTGCCACTGCTCGGCCAGCTCCCGCTGGGCCACGCAGTCGTGTACGGTGGCGGGGTCGAACTCCCCGCCGAAGAACACGCCGCCGCAGGAGAGATTGGCGTTGATGCCGCTCTCGGCCACCCGCTTGGCGATCACATCGGTGCGCATATACATGTCGGCGATGGTGGTGACGCCGGAGGCGATCATCTCGGCCAGGCCCAGGTCGGTGCAGCAGGCCACGGAGCGGTCATCCCACTTGGCCTCGGTGGGGAAGATGAACTTCTGGAGCCAATCCTGGAGATTGTTGCCGTCGCCGTAGCCCCGCATGGCGGTCATGGGGACGTGGGTGTGGGCGTTGACGAAGCCGGGCATGAGCACGTTGCCCTTGCCGTCGATCTCCCGGTCAAAGGTCCCCTGGGGGCGCTCCTGCCCCACAGAGGCGATCTTGTCCCCCTCCACCGCCACGAAGGCGTCGGGGAGCACGGTGCGGTGCTCGTCCATCAGGACGGCCCGCACGTTGTAAATGAGGGTCTTCATCCTGTCCCCTCCCTTACAGCTTCTTCAGGCAGGCCAGGACCAGGCGGGAGAACTTGTCCTTGCAGGCCTCGGCAGCCTCCAGCACCTCTTCCTCGGTGAGGGGCTGATCCAGGATGCCGGCGGCCATGTTGGACAGGAGGGTGAAGCCCAGCACCCGCATGCCGCAGTGCCCGGCGGTGATGACCTCGGGCGCGGTGGACATGCCCACAGCGTCGGCCCCGGCCATGCGGGCAAAGCGCACCTCTGCGGGGGTCTCGTACTGGGGGCCGGGGAAGTACATGTAGACGCCCTCCTTCAGGTCGATGCCCAGCTCCTTGGCGCAGTCCCGGGCCACCTGGCGCAGCTCAGGGGTGTACAGGTGAGAGGCGTCGGGGAAGCGCACGCCGAACTCGGGGATGTTCTCGCCCCGGAGGGGGGACTCCATGAAGATCTTGATCTGGTCGGTGATGAGCATCAGGTCGCCGGCCTTCCAGGCGGTGTTGACACATCCGGCGGCGTTGGTGACCACCAGGCTCTCACAGCCCAGCAGGCGCAGCACCCGCACGGCGTAGGAGACCTCCTCATAGGAGTAGCCCTCGTAGTGGTGCATGCGGCCCTGCATCACGGCCACCTTCCGGCCCTCCAGGGTGCCGAACACCAGGCGGCCCTTGTGGCCGGGGGCGGTAGAGGCCTTGAAATGGGGGATCTCCCCATAGGGCACCGCCACGGCGTTCTCCACCACGTCGCCCAAAAAGCCCAGGCCGGAGCCCAGCACCATGGCCACCTCAGGCACAAAATCACCGATGCGCCCGCGCAGGTAGTCGGCGCTCTCCTGATACTGCTGGAACGTAAAGTGCATGTTGATAGTTCCTCCTTATCGACTGGAACAGGGCGCCGGACGGAACCTCCGTCCGGCGCCCCTCGCGGTTGGTACTTCTCTTACAGTTGTGCGCCGCACTCCTTGCAGAAGCGGTCGTCCCGGCCGCACATATTGCCGCAGGAGGGGCACTCCTTGGCGTTGCGCAGCACGGCAATGCGCTCTTTGACCTCGTCAATGGCGGCATGCTTCTCGTCCAGCCGGGCGAGGAGCTCATCCATGCCTCCCTCGGAGGGCTCTTTGCCGTGATGGGTATCGTAGACCATCTGTCCGACGTCCCGCAGCAGGTCGTTGACGTCGTTCTTCAGATCAAAGATCTTCATGTTGAGCTTGGCAATATCCACCATCTGCCCGGCGCACTTGCCGGCGGAACGGGCCGTGGTCCCGGCTGCCTCGCCCAGGTCCACCGCAGTGGCCCTGACACGCTCCAGCAGCTCCTTCACACGCTCATCCATCGGAACACCTCCCGGTTTGTCAGTTGCCGGAGCGCTTCGCTCCGGTGTAGGTTTCATTTTACACTAACAACGGGCAAAAATCAATTGAAAGAAGGTCCCTCAGCGCTCTTTGAGCACTTCGCTCAACTTCCGCCCCATCTCCTCCAGGTCGATGGGCTTGCTGATATGTCCGTTCATGCCGCATTCCCGGCTTTTTTCCACATCCTCGGCGAAGGCGTTGGCGGTCATGGCCAGGATGGGGACGGTGGCGGCGTCGCTGCGCTCCAGCGCCCGGATGGCCCGGGTGGCGGCATAGCCGTCCATCACCGGCATCTGCACATCCATGAGGATGAGCTCGTAGTAGCCCGTGGCAGAGTCTGTAAAGCGCTCCACCGCCTCCCTGCCGTCCCGGGCGCTCTCCACCACGGCGCCGGAGGCGCTCAGGAGCTCCACGGCGATCTCCAGGTTGAGCTCGTTGTCCTCCACCACCAGGATGCGCCGGCCCGCCAGGTCACTGCAGAGCCGTCCGCTCTCGGCGGGAGCGGCTCCCTCCTCGCCTGCCCACAGCTCCTCCAAAAGGTCGGACAGGGTGGACTCGAAGAGGGGCTTGGTGAGCACCGCCCGGGCACCCACCTCTTTCGCCTTCTCCTCCACGTCGCTCATATCGTATCCGCTCATCAGCACCACCACGGCGCCGGGGGCGGCCTCCCGCAGGCGGCGGGCGGTCTCCACGCCGTCCAGGTAGGGCATCTTCCAGTCCACCAAGTACAGGGCGTAAGGATCGCACTCGTCCTGGGCCCGCTGGGCCTTGGCCAGGGCCTCATAGCCATTGTCGGTCCAGTCGCAGCGCACCCCCAGCTTGCCCAGCAGGAGGGCGATGTGCTGGCACGTCTCCAGCTCGTCGTCGGCCACCAGGGCCCGCAGATGGCGGAACCGGTCGGGGTCGATCCGGGGCTGGGCGGCCACTCGCCCGAAGGGGAGGGACACCCGGAAGACGCTGCCCTTGCCCAGCTCGCTGGAGACGCTGATCGAGCCCCCCATCATCTCGGCAAAGCGCTTGCAGATGGACAGGCCCAGCCCGGTGCCGCCATAGACGTGGCTGACCTGGGCGCTCTCCTGTTCAAAGGCCTCAAAGATCTTGTCATAATTCTCCGGCGCGATGCCGCAGCCTGTGTCGCTGACCTCAAAGCGGAGCCACTGCTTCTTCTCATCGCTGGAGAGGCAGGCGATACGCAGGGTAACCCGGCCTCCCCGCGGGGTAAATTTCAGGGCGTTCGAGAGGAGATTCATGAGGATCTGGTTCACCCGCAGGGAGTCTCCCTCCAGCCGCTCATCGATGTCCCCGCTGAGCACGGTGTCAAAGACGATGCCCTTGCCGGTGGCCTGGCTGTAAATGACGTTGGTGAGGGACTCCAGGAACGTGCGGAAGTCAAAGACCTCCCGTTTGAGCTCAAGCTTGCCGCTCTCGATCTTGGCCATGTCCAACACGTCGTTGATGAGGACCAGTAAGTGCTTGGAGGAAAGGTTGATCTTCTTGAGGCACTCCACCACCTTGGCCTCGTTGCCGGCGTTCTGGAGGGCAATGAGGGTCATACCGATGACCCCGTTCATGGGAGTGCGGATTTCGTGGGACATGCGTGAGAGGAACTCACTCTTGGCCTTGTTGGCCCGCTCGGCCCGGGCAGTGGCCTCCTCCAGCTGGCGCTGGGTCTTCATGAGCTCGGTCTCGTCGGTAAAGACAGTGATATACTGCTCCTTCATGCCGCTGTCGGCGGGGATGCGGTAGGTCTGGAGGAGGAGGACGCGCTCCTCCTTCCTCTGGGGGTTCTGGTAGCGGCAGGTGAGGCTCCAGTAAGTCCGCTCCCGCTCCTGAAAGACCTCCTCCAGCATGGCCCGCTCCTCGGGGGCCATGTGCTCCTTCAGACACTGGGGACGGCTGCGGACGGTCTCAGCGTCCAGGCCCAGAATGCGCCCGGCGTTCTCCGAGACATAGTCGCAGCTGCTCTCCCCGGCGTTCTGGATGAGAAAGACGTTGTGGATGGTGCGGGCCAGCACGTCCAGCCGCCGGCTCTGCTGGAGGATCTCCCGCTGCTGGCGGGCCAGCTGGGTGCGGTAGACCACCAGTACCACCAAGGTAGCTGCGGTGATGAGCACCGAGAAGAGGGTGGTCTGGAAGCGGATACGGGAGGCGGAGTCCATGTAGTAGTCGAACTTGCCCCGGGCCGTCTCCATGATAAGCTCCAGGCAGCTGTTGGCGGTGTTATACCACCGGTCCACCGTCTCCTCGCAGAAGGTGTCGATCTCCTCCTCGCTGCGGTCTTCGGCTGCAGCGTATACCAACAGAGTCTCATTGGCGGCCTTGTACTCGGACAGCGCCTCCTCCAGAAGCTCCAGGTCCTCCCGGGAACCCAGATAGCGCTGTCGGATGCTGTTCAGCGGCGTCTCAAGCATGGCATAGTAGTCCTCCAGCTCCTGGCGGACCATCGCCACCGTCTCCACGGTGTTCTCATAGCGCAGGCGCTCGGTGGCGATACGGCTGTGGTCCAGATAGCTCTGGGCAGTACCGGCGGCGTCCACCACCACAAAGGGGTGCTCTGAGACCATCTTGAGCTGATCCATGAGCCGTTCGGTGTTGTAGAGGGTCGCTCCCAGAAATACCAGCAGCAGGATCAGCAGCGACGCGCCCGCCACCAATGCCGCCCGGCTCCGGGGCTTCTGGCTCGCTTGGGACTGCTTGCCCACTTTGCTCACGGCCAATCGGCCTCCTTCTTGTGTCCGTTTCTCGCGCGGAAACTATCCCAGTGGCCAGATCACCGCGCAGGTCTTGCCCAGCACATAGCGGGTATCCACCGTGCCCAGGTTGGGGTTTCGGCTATCGTTGGAGATATTGCGGTTGTCGCCCATGACAAAGATCTGCCCCTCGGGCACAGTGATATGGTCGATCTCCTGCCAGAACTGCTGCTCCATGGGCTCCAGGATATAGTCCTCGTCCAAGACCTGTCCGTCCACACTGACGGTACCGGCGGCGTAGTCGATATCCACCGTCTGCCCACCTACGGCAATGACCCGCTTGACGATGGGGCCGGTGACGTCTTCAAAGTACTTGGTGAGGACCACGATGTCCCCCTGCTTGGGCTCATAGCCCAGGCTCCACACCAGCATCCGGTCGCCATTCTCCAAGGTGGGGAGCATGGAGCCGCCGTCCACGATGGTGATGCGGCCCAGGAAGGTGAACACCAGCACCACGCCCACCACCACGGGCACAATGGCCTGGAGCCAGCCGTAGAGCATTTGCCCGACAGACGCGGGCTCTTCCTGTCGTTTCTCTTGGGGTTTTTCAGCCATAGCTTCCTCCTGTGGAAACGGACGCCCCGGCAAAAGCCAGGGCGTCCGCCGTCATAGCAATGATATTACGTTGTCCCGGTCCTCCGGTCACTTGGCATAGGCCACGGCCTTGGTCTCCCGGATCATGTTGACCTTGATCTGGCCGGGATACTCCAGCTCGTCCTCGATCTTCTTGGCAATATCCCGGGCCAGCAGGATCATCTCGTCCTCGCTGACCTGCTCGGGCTTGACCATGATGCGCACCTCGCGGCCGGCCTGGATGGCGAACGACTTTTCCACACCGGGGAAGGAAGAGGTGACCTCCTCCAGCTTCTCCAGGCGCTTGATGTAATTCTCCAGATTCTCTCTCCGGGCCCCGGGGCGGGCGGCGGAAATGGCGTCGGCGGCCTGCACCAGGCAGGCGATGATGGTCCTGGGCTCCACGTCGTTGTGGTGGGCCTCGATGGCGTGGACCACATTCTCGTTCTCCCGGTACTTCCGGGCCAGCTCCACGCCGATCTGGACGTGGGAGCCCTCCACTTCGTGGTCGATGGACTTGCCCAAGTCATGCAGCAGACCGGCCCGCTTGGCCTCGGCCACGTTGGCGCCGATCTCGGCGGCCAGCAGCCCGGACAGGTGGGCCACCTCGATGGAGTGGTTGAGCACATTCTGGCCGTAGCTGGTACGGTACTTCATGCGGCCCAGGAGCTTGATGAGCTCGGGGTGCAGCCCGTGAACATTGGTCTCGAACACAGCCCGCTCGCCCTCGGCCTTGATGGTGGCGTCCACCTCCCGCTTGGCCTTCTCCACCA
>DYBS01000051.1:3000-11723 GCA_019418525.1 Clostridiales bacterium | reverse complement strand
AGATCAACCAGCTGGGGGATCTGGACGAGGTGCTGGAGCTGTGCCGGGTGGACCCGCGCCTGGTGCCCTGTGTGGACTTCGGCCACCTCTACGCCCGCTCCCTTGGAGAGCTGGAGGGGCGGAAGGCCAGCGCGGACATGCTGGACCGCATCGCCGCCGCTCTGGGCGAGGAGCGGGCCCGGACCTTCCATAGCCACTTTTCCAAGATCCAGTTCACCCCTAACGGGGGCGAGAAGATGCATCTCACCTTTGACCAGAGCGACTTTGGGCCCGACCCGGCGCCGCTGATGGAGGAGGTGGCAAGCCGTGGCTGGAGTCCGTCCTTTATCTGCGAAAGCGCTGGGACACAGGCGGAAGATGCCTTGACGATGAAAAAATTGTACCAGGTGGCCCTGAGCTGACTGGTAGAGAGGAGAAAGAGCGATGAACCATCTGAAACAGATCACCTCCAAGCTGGAGGAGTACAAACTGGATGCCATGCTGCTCACCAGCGAGCCCGGCGAGTTCTACGGCGTGGGCTTCCACGGCGAGGGCGCCGTGGTGGTGGGCAAGACGGCGTGCCGCTATTTCACCGACTCCCGCTACATCGAGGCCGCGGGCGAGCTGGTCACCGGCGCGGAGATCACCATGACCACCCGTGAGTTGGGCCTGCGCACCCTGGTGAAGCGGGCGGTGGAAGAGCTGGGCATCCGGCGCCTGGGCATTGAGGAGGAGTACCTCACCCTCGCCCAGTTCCGGGCCTATGAGAAACTGCTGCCCTGTGAGCTCATTCCCGCCCAAAAGCTGGTGGGAGAGCTTCGAGCTGTGAAGGATGAGGAGGAGCTGGCGCGGATGAAGAAGGCCCAGGCCATCACTGACGCGGCCTTTGAGGCCATCGTGAAGTTCATCCGGCCGGGCATGACGGAATTGGAGATCGCCGCCCGGCTTCAGTACGAGATGCTGACCCGGGGGGCAGAGAAGATGTCCTTTGATCCCATCGTGGCCTCCGGCCCCAACGGCAGCAAGCCCCACGCCGTGCCGGGGGACCGGAAGGTGCAGACCGGGGAGTTCCTTACCATGGACTTCGGGTGCAAGGTGGGGGGCTACTGCTCCGACATGACCCGTACCGTGGCGCTGGGTGAGCCTACGGAGGAGATGAAGAAGGTGTACGCCGTGGTGCTGGAGGCCCAGAAGGCGGGCATCGCGGCCGCCCGGGCGGGACAGACCGGCCGGGACGTAGACGGAGCGGCCCGGAAGGTCATCGAGGACGCCGGATACGGCGACTGCTTCGGCCACAGCTTCGGGCACAGTCTGGGCATCGAGATCCACGAGGCGCCCAACGCCGCGCCCAGCAACAGCGGGACCCTTCCGGCGGGAGCGGTGATTTCCGCCGAGCCGGGGATCTACCTGCCCGGACGCTTCGGTGTACGTATTGAGGACGTGCTGGTCCTCACCCCGGAGGGGTGCCTGGACCTCACTGCTTCGCCCAAAGAGCTTCTGATTCTGTAAAAAGCGGGAAACCCCCTTGCAAAGGACGAAATAATGGGGTAAAATAGCATAGCTAAATTCTTGTAGAATTGAAATACCGTATTTGGAGGATGAGCACCAATGCCTACTATTACTGCCAGTGATTTCCGCAACGGCGTGACCTTTGAGATGGACGGTCAGGTCATGCAGGTGGTGGAGTTCCAGCACGTGAAGCCCGGTAAGGGCGCCGCTTTTGTGCGTACCAAGATGAAGAACGTCATCACCGGCGGCGTGACCGAGACTTCTTTCAACCCCACCGCCAAGTTCGAGCAGGCCTATGTGGAGCGCAAGGACATGGAGTACAGCTACAACGACGGCGATCTGTACTACTTCATGGACCCCGAGACCTACGATCTGGTACCCATCGGCGCCGAGCTGCTGGGCGACAACTTCCGCTTTGTGAAGGAGAACATGGTCTGCAAGATCAACTCCTATAAGGGCAAGATCTTTGCGGTGGAGCCCCCCACTTTTGTGGAGCTGGAGATCACCGAGACCGATCCCGGCTTCCGCGGCGACACGGCCACCAACGTGACCAAGCCCGCCACCCTGGAGACCGGCGCTGAGATCAAGGTGCCCCTGTTCATCAACCCCGGCGACAAGATCAAGATCGACACCCGTACCGGCGAGTACCTGGAGCGCTGCAAGGGCTAAGCGTCCGAGCGCCCGGGAGCAGGCGCACAGTGAGTCGCGCAGACCGGAAAACAGGCCGGGCTTTGGCCCGGCGGCATTTCCGGCGCAGCGGCGAGCAGTGTGCCGTCAGCGGAGGGTGCGAGGCGTGATAAGATTTGAGCGCCCGGGAGCAGGCGTGTCCACACCACGAGGCCCATCGCGGCCGCAAGGAAAAAAGGAGATTGGAACCATGACGATTTCGGAAAAGGTTGCATACCTGAAGGGTCTGGCCGAAGGCCTGGACATCGACACCACCAAGTCCAAGGAGGGCAAGCTCATCTCCGTAATGATCGGCATCCTGGAGGAGATTGGTCTGTCCCTGGAGGACCTGGAGGAGAACAACGTGGCTCTGGGCGAGGAGATCGACGCCATCTCCGATGATCTGGCCGACGTGGAGAAGGTCGTCTTTGACGATGAGGACGAGGACGACGACGAGGATGACTGCTGCTGCTGCGGTGATGACGAGGACGACGACTTCTTTGAGGTCGAGTGCCCCAACTGCGGCGAGGATCTGGTCATCGACGACGATGTGCTGGAGTCCGGCGTGGTGCAGTGCCCCAACTGCAAGGATAAGTTTGCCCTGGAGCTGTCCGACGACTGCTGCTGCGGCGAGGACCACGAGGACGGCTGCACCTGTGGCTGCCACAACCACGATGAGGAATAATCCATTCTAACCAAAAGGGCGCGCTTTGGGGGCAACCCCGGCGCGCCCTTTTGCCGCAAAGAGATGAGTGAGATATGGAAGTGAACAAGACCAAAACCGAACAGAAGCAGGGGACACTGGAGGCCCTGAAGCCCGGAGAGCGAGGCGTGATCCTTCGGGTGGGCAACGAGCGGGGCCCGGTCAAGCGCCGCCTGGTGGATATGGGCCTCACCCCCGGCACCGAGGTGATGGTGCGTAAGATCGCCCCCTTTGGAGACCCTATCGAGGTGAACCTCCGGGGCTATGAGCTCTCCCTCCGCCGGGAGGACGCCCGGCAGATCACCATGGCCACCGGCGAGGAGGCCAAGGCCGCCAGCCTCATCCGGCGCAAGCGCTCCGGCATGGTGCAGCACATTCCCGATGAGGAGACCCTCCGCCGCATGAGCGCCGACCACGCCCACGAGGCCGCCGAGCACGGCGGGGAGCCCGACTACGCCAGCCACGACACACGGGAGATGAAGCTGGCCCTGGTGGGCAACCCCAACTGCGGCAAGACCACCCTGTTCAACGCCCTCACCGGGTCCAATCAGTACGTGGGCAACTGGCCCGGCGTGACGGTGGAGAAGAAGGAGGGCAAGGCCACTGTGGACGGAAAGCCGGTCACCGTGGTGGACCTGCCGGGTATCTACTCCCTGTCCCCCTACTCCATGGAGGAGATTGTGGCCCGGGACTTCATCGTGGGGGAGCACCCCGATGCCATCATCGACATCATCGACGCCACCAACATCGAGCGCAACCTCTACCTCACCGCCCAGCTGCTGGAGCTGGAGCGCCCCATGGTGATTGCGCTAAACTTCATGGACGAGGTGGAGAAGCACGGCGACAAGATCGACGTGGACGCCCTCTCCCGGGCTCTGGGGGTGCCGGTCATCCCCATCACCGCCCGGACGGGGCAGAACATCCAGAAGCTGCTGGAGGTGGCTCACAAACAGATGCACGTGGGCGTCACGGTGGAGCCCGACGACCTCTACGACGACTTCACCCACCAGATCCACCACAAGATGGGCGAGCTCATCCACGACAAGGCCTATGCCGTGTCCATCCCCGCCCACTGGGCCTCCATCAAGCTCATCGAGGGCGACGCCCTGGTGGAGAAGGCCCTGGGCCTGAGCGAGGATGAGAAGAAAAAGGTGGAGTCCATTTGTCAGGAGTACGAGGGCGCCTATGTACTGGGCGACCGGGAGACCCTCATCGCCGACAGCCGCTACCGCTATATCCAGAGTGTGGTGAGCTGCTCGGTGAAGAAGGGGCAGGCTGGCGAGCACTTGACCCTGTCCGACAAGATCGACAGCATCGTCACCCACCGCTTCCTGGCTGTGCCGGTGTTCCTGCTGATGATGCTGGCCATGTTCGCCATCACCTTCGGCCCCGGCCAGATCCTGTCCGACGGAGTGGACACCCTCATCAGCGGCGTCTTTGCCGGGTGGGTGCGCTCGGTGCTCCAGGCCACCCAGGTGGCCCCCTGGGTGGAGTCCCTGCTGGTGGACGGCATCATCACCGGCGTGGGCGGCGTACTGACCTTCCTGCCCCAGATCGCCATTTTGTTCCTGTTCCTGTCCTTCCTGGAGGACTCGGGCTACATGGCCCGGGCGGCCTTCATTATGGACCGGCTGCTCCGGCGCTTTGGCCTGAGCGGCAAGGCCTTCATCCCCATGCTGATGGGCTTCGGCTGCACCGTGCCCGCCGTCATGGGCGCCCGCACTATGGAGAATGAGAAGGACCGGCGCATGACCATCATGCTGGTGCCCTTCATGTCCTGCTCGGCCCGACTGCCGGTGTACGGCCTGATGACCGCCGCCTTTTTCCCGCATTGCGGCGGTGTGGTAGTCTTTTCTCTGTACATTCTGGGGCTCATCTTTGCCATCATTTCCGGCATTATCCTGAAGAAGCTGGTGTTCAAGGGCGAGCCCGCCGCCTTCGTGCTGGAGCTGCCCCCCTACCGCCTGCCGACTCTGAAGAACATGGCCCTCCACGTGTGGGAGAAGGTCAGGGGCTTCCTGGTCAAGGCGGGCACCCTGATTTTGGCCATGAGCGTGCTGCTGTGGTTCCTGCAGTCCTTCGGCTGGCACGGCGGCCTTGTGATGGTGGAGGACGCCTCCCAGTCCCTGCTGGGCGCGGTAGGCAGCTTCATCGCACCGGTATTCCGCCCCATGGGCTTCGGAACCTGGCAGGCCGCTGTGGCTCTGCTCACCGGCCTGGTGGCCAAGGAGATGGTGGTCTCCTCCATGAGCCTCTTCTACGGCGTGTCGGTCACCGCCAGCGGCGCCACCATCGCTGCCGCCCTGTCCGGCACCTTCGCCTCCCCGGCGGCGGCCTACGCCTTCCTGGTGTTCGTCCTGCTCTACGTGCCCTGCGTGGCCGCCGTTTCCACCATCTACCGGGAGATGAACAGCCTGAAGTGGACCCTGGCCTCCATCGCGTGGCAGCTGTGCGCCGCCTTCCTGGGCTCCTTCCTGGCTTACCAGGTGGTATCTCTGCTGCTGCGTTAAGGGAGAAGAAAGATGGATATCCTGATCTATGGGGCCGTGGCCGTACTGGTTGTGTGGTCGGTGTGGTATGTGGCCCGGCACATCATCCGGCAGCTCCGTGGTAAGGGCTGTGACGGCAACTGTGCTTCCTGCGGCTGCGGTTGCAAGAAACGGAAGTGACCCCGGGCGTTGGAGAGGCCGGCGGCAGAAGGAGGATTCAGATGGAACCCATCCACTTGCTCATGACCCTGGACGAACACTATGTGCCCCAGCTGCAGGTGCTGCTCACCTCACTGCACATCAACGACCCAGGGGAGACATTCCAGCTCTGGCTCATGCATCGGGGCCTGCCCCCGGCGGCGCTGGAGGCCATTGAGGCCCAGTGCGAACACTATGATTACGGGTTTTCCCCGGTGGAGGTGGATGGCAGCCTCTTCGCCGGGGCCCCGGTCACCCGGCAGTACCCCCAGGAGATGTACTATCGCCTGCTGGCGCCCCACCTGCTGCCCGAGAGCCTGGAGCGGGTGCTGTACCTGGACCCAGACATCCTGGTCATCAACCCCCTGCGCCCGCTGTGGGAGTTGGATCTGGAGGGGCACATCTTTGCCGCGGCGGCCCACACCGGCCATACGGAGCTGGCCAACAATGTCAACCGGGTGCGTCTGGGTACCCGGCATGACTACTACAATTCCGGGGTCCTGCTCATGGACCTGAAGGCGGGACGGACACATATCGTGCCGGCGGAGGTATTTCAGTATGCCGCCGACCACGCCAAGGAGCTGCTGCTCCCCGATCAGGACATGCTCAACGCCCTCTACGGCGAGGAAGTACTAGAGCTGAATGATGCGGTGTGGAATTACGATGCCCGCAACTACAATACCTACTACTTGCGCAGTGGCGGGACCTGTGACCTGGACTGGGTCATGTCCCACACCGCGATCCTCCACTTCTGCGGCAAATCCAAGCCGTGGAAGCGAGGATACGCCCACCGCTTTGGCCTGCTCTACAAGCACTATCGAAACCTGACGCGCCGGGAGGGCTTCCACTACGGAACCTGACGCAGAAAAAGAGATGACCGCTCCCCATCCGGGGATGCGGTCATCTCTTTTTTTCTGAACCTGCAGAGAGCCAGCGGCAGTCCTTGCTGCGGCTGGAGTAGTACCAGCGTTTTTCCTCATACATCCGAATGTCCATGCGACGCAGAAAGGAATCCTGATCATCCTGATGGGGGTCAAAGAAAGTCGACCCCATGGAGAAGGAGAGGGGATAGGAGAGGGTGCCGGTCCGGTTGAAGGCCTCCGCCCGGGTCCGTACAGCGTCCATAATGGAACGGAGTGCTGCTTCATTCGGAACCACGGCTAGGATGATGAACTCATCCCCGCCGAACCGGGTGGCAAAGGCATTGGGGGGAAGGACGTCCAGAAGAATACGGCTCACCGTGCGCAGGGCGTGATCTCCTTCGGAATGACCATAGGTGTCGTTGATCTCTTTGAAGGAGTTGAGGTCCATCATGAATCCCGCCAGCTGTCCGCCGGAGGGAGGGCGTTGGATGACGAAGCTCAGATAACGGGTCAGGTAATCCCGGTTGTAGAGCTTGGTGAGGGAATCCATCAGGGAGGCCTCATTTTGAAGGTTGATGTACAGCGAGGTGACGCCCAGAGCCGCCGAGACGGAGATGAGGCTGACACCGTAGAAACACAGCTGCAAAAGACTGCCTAAAAAAACAGGGGTAAGAAAGACGATTACCGGGAGGAAGAGGTATTTTCCCACTTTCCGCCGGTAGAGAAAAACCATCAGTGCGCCGGATATCAGATAACAATATGTAACCACATAGGGCAGGATCATCAACGGCGTGCGTTGGTAGACATTTTCCGGCGTCAGCGTGAAAAAGACATCGATAAACAGATTGGCCACCGCCAATAGAATGATGAGCAGAGCGGGGATGGATGCTAAAGGGTAGATGCGTCTCAGCCGCTCCATCCGTCCAAAGAGTTTATAGTCGATGTAGACGGTCCAGAGAACGGAAAAGAAGGTATTACCGGCGAAGAGAAGTGCGTTGAGCAGGCGCAGAAGGATACGGGCCCCCAGAAAGATCTGTCCATCCAGAAACGAGGCGATAGTTTCACTCAGACAGAGAAAGAGGGTCAGCAGGCACATCCCGTGAAAGAGTTTTTCATCGAAAAATACGCTGCGTATATCGGCCTTGTTGCTGAGGATCAGAATGAGCATCAACGCTGCGCCCAGACCATTGGCAACAAGGATCGCCGGAAGATTGATCATAGAAGCAACGACCTTTCCACTGTTCCCATTGTAAACACAGAAATCTCAAAAGTCCGACAATATCCCAGACTAATCCTTATTATATCATAGAAATTTCAGAACGAAACAAAAAGTTACAGAGAATTTGAAATTTTGTATATTATGTAAAATACGGGAACTGGACAGAGAAGGCAAAGGACCCTCTGGTGTTGCGGTCACCGGAGGGTCCTTTGCTGCATTTGCGCTGCTTTTGGAGAAAAGAGATGTGAGTGAAGTAGAAGGAGGATGCGCGGAACGGACGAACCGAAGCCCCAAGGCTCGTTCGCTCCGGGCATCCCGCTTCGGGAGAAACGGGATGGAGGGAAAGGTCAGAGAAGATCAGGCTTTAGCCAGGGCCTCGCCCAGGTTCCGGCAGGCGGCCAGGGCGTCGGCATCGGGCACCTCGTGGGCCATCAGGCCGTCCTGGCACAGGAGGGCGCCGGCGTTTTCGGCCCGCTCCTGCCAGTCGCGCATCCACTGGCCGTCGCCCCAGCCGTAGGAGCCGAAGAGAGCCAGCTTCTTGCCGCCCAGCTTGGGCTCCAGGTCGGTGAAGAAGGGCTCGAACTCGCCCTCCTCCAGCACCTCGGCCCCCATGGCGGGGCAGCCCAGCGCCAGGGCGTCATAGCCCGCGGCCTTGGCGGCGTTCACCTCGGACACCTGGAAGAGGTCCACGCCGGCCCCGGCGCTCTTGGCGCCCTCGGCCACCGCGGCGGCCATGGCCTCGGTGTTGCCCGAGCCGGTCCAATAGATCACTGCGATTTGCATGGTAGAAAACTCCTTTCTGTTGAGGGACGTCACGCCGCCATCGGCACGACGCCCAGAAGCTGCAAGAGGGTGCGGCCCTCCGCCAGGCCCCGGCACAGAGCCTCCCGGCTCCGGTCAAAGCGGCGGAAGCACCGTTTGGCGTAGTCCACGTCGCCGTAGACCTTCCAGTGGCCGCTGAGCTTGGCGCAGTCGCCGCCCAGGGCGCAGAAGCCCACCACATCGGCCAGGGGATAGCCCAAAAAGAGGCCGATCTCGTGAGGAAAGTCCCCGCCGCCGTTCAGCCGCCGGCGCAGCACCTCCAGGCAGGCATCCAG
>DYBS01000051.1:0-2990 GCA_019418525.1 Clostridiales bacterium | reverse complement strand
GGCATCCAGGCCCTGCGAGACCGGATAGCCCAGGCCCGCGAGATACCGGGCGGCGTGGCGCTCTTTCAGGCGGCTGGCCAGGAAGGCCGGCCGGTACACCAGCAGCAGCACCCGGCTGCGGCACTGGCACAGGGGGGTGAACGCCAGGCCCTTGGCGCCCAGGCGGGCGTTGTAGGCCTCCAGCAGCCCGTTCAGGCCGGGGAACTCGTTTGCCGGCAGCGAGACCAGATTGGCCGGAGCCAGCGCGGTCAGCGCCGGGGCGCAGTGGAGGGCCAGAGCCTGTTCAAATGCGGCGGCCTGTGCACACATAGGGATACTCCTTTCAAAGTTAGTCAAAGCTAACTGATGACGTTTAAAAATGGGAGGATAACCTCCGGTGTTTTGTGGTTAGCTTCAACTAACCTGTGCGCTTAGGATAGCACAGCAGCCCCGCTTTTGTCAACCCCTTTTTGCGCGGAGCCGGAAATTTTTCGCCCTTTTGAATCGGAAGAAAAAAACGTAAAAAAACAGTTGCATTTTTTCCAACTTCGTGCTAATATAACAGTTGCGTTTATGACGACAAGTCCCCTGGGAGAAAGAGGTGAACACACAATGAAGGAAGGCATCCATCCCAACTACGAACAGACCACCATTAAATGTGCCTGTGGTAATGTGATTGAAACCGGGTCTACCAAGAAGGACATTAAGGTTGAAGTTTGCTCCAAGTGTCACCCCTTCTTCACCGGCAAGCAGAAGATGGTGGATACTGGCGGACGCGTCAGCCGCTTCAACAAGAAGTTCGGTCTGGACAAGTAATTGTGCCACAAAAAACCCGTACCGGTTTCGGTACGGGTTTTCTGCATGTCTGGGAGAGAACAGACCCGGGCAGAGTACAAGATACAAAGACCCCCGGGGCCTCCGCGGCCGATCCCGGGGCACGGAGGTAATATGATCGAACAGAAGAAAATGTGTATCAACCGGGCGGTGCTGGTGGGGCTCAACGCCTTCTGCCTGGGGCGGGAGGAGAACGCCACCGAGGCCACTATGGAGGAGCTGGAGGAGCTGCTGAAAACCGCCGGAGGCGAGGCGGTGGGCATGGTCCTTCAGAACAAGGACACCCCCGATCCCCGCACCTTCATCGGCGAGGGCAAGGTGGAGGAGGTCCGGGAGCTGGTGGAGAACGGCGGGGCCGACATGGTCATCTTCGACAACAGCCTCTCTCCCTCCCAGCAGCGGGTGCTCTCCGAGACCCTGAAGGTGACCGTGCTGGACCGCTCGGCCCTGATCCTGGACATCTTCGCCCAGCGGGCCCGCACCCGGGAGGGCCGCCTCCAGGTGGAGCTGGCCCAGTACCAGTACCTGCTCCCCCGGCTCACCGGCATGTGGACCCACCTGGAGCGCCAGGAGGGCGCCATTGGCACCCGCGGCCCCGGTGAGACCCAGTTGGAGACCGACCGGCGGCACATCCACCGGAAAATCGCCAAGCTCAAGGAGGAGTTGGAGCAGGTCCGCCGGGTACGGGGCGTCCAGCGGGAGCGGCGCATCAAGAACGAGGTGCCGGTGGTGGCCCTGGTGGGCTACACCAACGCGGGCAAGTCCACGCTGCTGAACCGCCTCACCGGCGCAGACATCCCGGCCAATGACCGCCTCTTCGACACCCTGGACACCACCACCCGCACCCTGGAGATCTCGGACACCTGCACCGTCCTCATCTCCGACACGGTCGGATTCATCCGCAAGCTCCCCCACCACCTGGTGGAGGCCTTCAAAGCCACCCTGGAGGAGCTGAGCTACGCCGACCTCCTCCTCCACGTCATCGACTCCTCCAACCCTGAGTGGCGGGAGCAGGCCGAGGTGGTGGAGAAGCTCATCCACGAGCTGGGGGCCAGCCAGACCCCTCGCATCGACGTGTTCAATAAGTCCGACCGCTACACCGGGGAGCTGCTGCCCCACGGGGCGGACCGGGTGATCCTGTCGGCCAAGACCGGTCGGGGGGTGGACGAGCTGTTGCAGGCCATCGGCCAGCGCCTGGACACCGGCGCCCACCGGGTGGTGCTCCACCTGCCCTACGATCAGGGCGGCATGCTGGAGCAGCTCTACCGGGACGCCAAGGTGGAAAATGTGGAGTACGCCGAGAGCATCGTGGTCACCGCCGTCCTCACTCCCATCCTGCTGGGGCGGCTGAAGGACTATATCGTGGAGGGCTGGACGCCCCCCAAGGAGCCCTGGGAGGACTGAGATGGAACTGTATACCAAGCGCCTGCTGCTGCGGCCCTTCACCGAGGACGACGCGGAGGACGTGTACGCCTACGCCCAGGACCCCCGGGTGGGCCCTGCCGCCGGCTGGACGCCCCACCAGAGCGTGGAGGAGAGCCGGGAGATCATCCGCACCGTCTTTTCCGAACCCGGCGTGTTCGCTGTGGTGGAGAAGGAGAGCGGGAAGGTGATCGGCTCGGCGGGCTTCACCGGCCGCCACCGGAAGGAGCTGCCCGGTCCCGACGACGAAATCGGCTACTCCCTGAGCCCCGCCTACTGGGGCCGAGGCCTCATCCCCGAGGCCGTGGAAGAGCTGCTGCGCTACGGCTTTGAGGATCTGGGTTTAAAGACCATCTGGTGCGACCACTACGACGGCAACCAGAAGTCCAAGCGGGTCATCCGCAAGTGCGGCTTCCCCTTCCGCTTTTTGCGGATGCAGAAGGTGCCCACCCTGAACAACGAGATCCGCCTGGCCCTATGTTATGCCCTGACCCGGGAAGAGTGGAAGAAAAGAGAAAGCTGAGGGACGGCTCATGACGGAATATCGCATCCCCACCGCCTCCTCCGAGACGGAGTTCACCGAAAAACGCTCCCGCTTCATCGGCCATGTCTGGCGGGTGGAGAGCGAGGAGGAGGCCCGCGCCCACATTGAGGCCATGAAGAAGCGCTACCACGACGCCCGGCACAACTGCTGGTGCTACCTCATCCGGGAGGGCGGCATCGTCCGCTACTCCGACGACGGGGAGCCCCAGGGC